>CAUUHI010000037.1:0-6039 GCA_963544935.1 uncultured Saccharimonas sp. (SeqCode)
AAATTATTCGAAATAACCGCCTTTTTAAGCTGATTTTGTGCGCTTTCCCAAACTACCAAATCTCCGAGATAGCTATCAGAATTATCACGATAGCTCAAACGCACGCGAAGTTTCATTCCAATTCCAGAATAAAGCTCATGGGCAGCAGCTAACAAATTTTGAATTTCACCTTCAATTTGATCAGTTCGACAAAAAATATGTGAATCATCCTGCGTTAAAGAACGAACACGGTTCAAACCACCAAGCTCACCAGTCTGTTCATCACGGTAATCTGTTGTAGTTTCAAGATAACGGATTGGTAAATCTTTATAACTTCTTGGGTTCGAAACAAAAATTTGCGTATGGTGCGGACAGTTCATTGGTTTTAAAGCAAATTGACTGCCAGTCACCTGAGATTTCACCAAGAAAAGCTCTTCACCAAATTTAGCCCAGTGCCCAGATTTTTCGTATAAATCTTTTTTAGTAATGTGTGGAGTCCAAACTTTTTCGAAACCGTATTTTTGGCGTAATTGATTTGAATAGTTCGCTAAAACATCGCGTAAAATTGTTCCACGCGGCGTGAAAAGCGGTAAGCCAATACCAACAAGTGGAGAAACTGTATATAAATCAAGCTCTTTACCAAGTTTGCGGTGATCGCGTTTTTTTGCTTCCTCCATTCGTTCAAGATATTCATCAAGCTCTTCTTGAGTTTCGAAAGCTACACCATAAAGACGCTGCATCTGTGGATTTTTTTCATCGCCACGCCAATAAGCACCAGCAATGCGCATCAATTTAAAAGCGCCAACTTCGCCAGTATTCGAAAGATGTGGCCCACGGCACAAGTCTTTATATTTTCCATTAGTATAAAAGCTGACGGTTTCAGCGCCATTACCAAGTTCAAAATCGCCCTCAGCAAGAATTTTCGCATTAGTGGTTCCTGCATTTTTTAAATCGTTCAAAAGCTCCAATTTATATGGCTGATTATTTTCTTTCGCCCACTCAATTGCTTCATCAATAGAAACTTCGCTTCGCACAAAATCTTGCTTTTCAGCAACAATTCGCCGCATAGCTTTTTCAATTTTACAAAAGTTTTTTTCTGAAATTTTATTTTCACCTAAATCAATATCATAATAAAAACCATCATTAATTGCTGGGCCAACACCAAATTTTGCATCCTTATAAATTCGTTGAACCGCCGCCGCCATAATATGAGCAAGGCTATGGCGCATTTTGAAAAGTTTTTCTTCTTTATTCTCCACTTAAAATCCTTTCGAAAATAATATTTTAACTCTTTTTATTTTATCACCACTTGAATTTTCTTGCAAGCTTTGCTAAAATAAAACCACGGGCGATTAGCTCAGTTGGCTAGAGCGTCACATTGACGTTGTGAAAGTCAGAGGTTCGAGTCCTCTATCGCCCACCAACTTATAATATAGTAATTCCTTTAATTATATTGTTAGTTTTTATAATCAATATTCTAAGATATCACACTCAATGTGCGGTATTTTAGTTTTGTAAAATTATCACTATTTTCATAAAGTATAATAGATTTTCATATTTTCTTTTTCACTATATATAGCGTTATGATGTTTTTAGTTTTACACATTCTGCCAAAGCTTTTCCACAAGCTGGTTTTTGGCTTTCGAAAATTTTTATTCATTTGGTGAGATATTTATTTTAGGTTGTTCGCTTTTTTAAGTTTGACTTTCGTGTGAAATGTTTTATTTTCAAAAACTCAATTTTACTAAAAAGCGAACAAAATTTTTAACTTTCGAAAAAGACACCCAACATCATAATTATGCTTGCTTTTTTAAATAAAACACAGTAAAATAAAAATGAGGTTAAACTTCGGAAAAAGTCTAATCAGGTTTGGGCAAAAATTAAAAAAATAAGAAAGTTTTTCTAGCAACCAATCAACCTGTTACATTCATAATAACCTTCTACTATTTTCGTCACCCAAACGACGACGCACTTTTTTGGTAAGATTTAGATAAATCTTACAAATGTTAACGCATAAGCGGTCAAATTGGCCGCTTTTAAATTTCATGAATATTAGGCCAAAAATAAAGCACCCTTTTTCAGAGTACTTATTTTTTTTGCTTCTTTAAAGCTCGTTTTTTAGCTCTTTCAGCCTTCGCGCGTTCAATATCTTCAATTCGCCCCTTTTCAGTAACATCAAATTTATCAAGATATTTACCGAGCGCTAAGCGAGTTTGCGAATATGCCGCTGCCGCTGCATTATAGCATATTGAAGTTACGGGCATATAAACCCACTGCGAAACCATCCATAAAGAACGACGTTTTTTATAACGCTCTGGGCGTGGTGGTAACATTTTTAGGCTAATCAAGATTGTGATAAAAATCCCAACAGTTGCAACTTGCTGGAGTGTACTAATCACATTTGGTAATTGATGAACAATCACGCTACGAGAAGAAGCAGCATAGACAATCAGCGGCACCCAACCGCCAAAGGCAGCCATTGGTGATTGAAAAACAGCTGTCACATGCCCATCAATCAAGCGAATAAGTTTCATTAAGCCATCAACAATTGGTACATTGCGGTTTTTCGAAAAGTATAAATTAGCAACATATGGTATATCGCTTGCTCCATACATCCAGCGACGAAGCTGAATAAACTGCGCCTTGAGCGTTTTTGGCAAAGTTTCACTCAAAACAGCATCTTGGTAAATCGGCACACGAATTGGTACTACATAATAATCGCCGCCAAAATGAAAATAACTTCTCCAAAATTGATGGCCATCTTCAACAATTGTGCGAGTTGACCAAAAATCCATCTCAACTAAAGCATCAAGCGGTTGTGAGTGCGAAGCAAAATTCCTTAAAAGATGCGGCCGCATTGTTGAGACGATATTCCAGAATGAGTTACCAGTTGCGACCACACGCATTGGAGCTGGAACATCCCAAATATTATTCAAAAATAATGAAACTGGCTGATACGAAAGTTTTTTACGGTCTTCATGAACAATAAAGCTATAAGTTGCGCAAGCAAAATATTCCTTATGTGGCTTATTATCGCTGTCAAGCGTTGTAACGAGTACGTTTTCGAAAGGAATCTTATTGTTTTCGCAATATTTTTGAAGTGCTCGCCCAGCAAAAGTGATATTTCCACCCTTTCCAACAACTTCATTTGGTAGATTTTTTGGGTGTTTCACAATTTCAAAAGTACCAAAGCTTTTCGAAAATTCTTTTTTAAGCCTAATTGCAGTTTTTTCAATTTCTTCACCGCCCCGCTCTTCATAAGCCAAGAAAATAAGTAAGTTTTTTGCATCATAATTTGAAACCAAAACAGATTTAATAGTTGGCTGAATAACTTCATAAGGCTCATTATAGGCTGCAATAATTACCGCATTTTTCACCTTTGACGGTTTTGGAAAGCTAGCTGGATTTTTTATAATATCATTCAAATTTCGAAGGTGGTTTTTAAACTCGTATTCGTTATTTCTCTGATTTTTGAGAATATCTAAAGATTTTTCAGCATTCTCAAGCTCATTTAGACGTTTATTCCAATCAACTTTTTGAGCTTTTTCAATCTGAAGATGACCAGTTATCATTCGATAGGCAATTCCAATCGCCTTGACAAGAAGAGTTGTTATAATCGTTAAAAGATAAAGAGATGCCAAAAAAGGAGAAAAAGCCGAAAGTATAAACATTAAAATAATTGCACCAAAACTCAAAAAAGCTGGCAGAATTTCGAAAAAGCGATATTTAAAAGTTCGCTTTCCGAGTGGAATTTCAATATCAACTTTCTTGCTCATTAGTTTGGAATCTCACGAATTGAAGCGCCTATAATTATCATGCCAATCATAACAAGAATAATACTAAAAATTGCAAAAACCGCAGCCGTACGCCTACCAGAAATGCTATAAATTTTTGCGATAATAATATTATGAATAAATGAAATAATTAGACCAAAAATAGCCAAAATAATACGATAAGTCCAGGAATCTTTATAAAACTCACTAGTTCCAAAAACCGTATAACGCATGTTCAAAAGATAGTCATACGATTTTGTGTTTAAAATCATAAAAATAAAGAAAATAATTCCAGATAGAAATACAGAAGCCATCAAAATTAACATTTTGCGGTCTTTTAAAATTGGTTTAAATAAATTAGCTATTGTTTTCATAAAAAATAAATTGGAGCCGATGAGCAGGATTGAACTGCTGACCTACGCGTTACGAGTGCGTTGCTCTACCAACTGAGCTACATCGGCATATACTTAAATTATACCACAAACTTTTTGAAAAATAAACCAAAAAAGTGCTTGATTTTTTGCTGGAAGTCTGATAAAATTGTATTAGTCTACTGATGCGCTCGTGGTATAGTTGGCCTAGTACGCCTCCCTGTCACGGAGGAGATCGCCGGTTCGAATCCGGTCGGGCGCGCCAAATTTAGACTTTAAAGAATCGCTTTCGAGCGATTTTTTATTTTATTTAATCTATTAAACTATTAAGATAAAATAAAAAGCACAACTTTTGCTGTGCAATTTATTTAGTCAACTTTAATATATTTTTGAATCTTACCGTCTTTTTCAAGCTGTTCAAGTTGTTTATTGAACTCGGTAAATTTAATTTTTATTGATTCATAACTAACTTCATTATCAGTTTTTTCAATCAATTTAACGATATAATAGCCATCACCCGAGTTTGAAATAAATGGTTCCGAAACTTCACCAACTTTTAATCCTGCCGCAATTTTAGAACGACCACCATCAATGTTAGTTTTTCGAACTTTTCCAGGTTTTGCGTATTCAATTTTATCGCCAAAATGTTCAACAGCTTTCGAAAAATTATTTGCATTTTCACTTAAATATTTCGAAACCTCATTTTTAAGGTTTTCAGCCGTTTTATCAATTTGCGCAGTCACTTTTCGGCGAAGGAGTGGCAACTCAATAAACATTCGGCGGTATTCACTTGGCGAAAGACTATAATTATCGGCCGCAATTTTATATAAAGCGCTTTCAGTAAGCTCGGTATTTTGTATTTTTCGCTGTGCGTCAAAAGCTTCGCTAATTTCTTTATCTGAAACCGAAATTCCAAGTTCACGAGCCTTTTTTTGGGTATAAGCATTTGCGATTGCATTTTTCATTGCTTTTGATTTGTTTAAAGTTGAAAGTGCGCTTATATTATTCGCTCCTTCAATTTCATCTTTTTTAGCATTCGCAATTTGCATATTTGCTCGATATTCCATCAAATAATCACTATAAAGTGCTTCCTCGCCATCAACTTTTGCAATCGGAAACGGCAATATGGTTGTAAAACGATAAACAAACTCACTGGTATTTTGAGCTTGATAAAGCTGATACCAAAGTAAGCTTGCACCTGTAATTAGAATTACACCAGCAATAATTAAGGCGTTAATCACTAAACGATTTTTGCTATATTGCACAGGATATTTAAATTTTTTTCCTTTATTTAAAATCTCACGACGCTGTTCTTCAAGTGTCGTATTTGTAATTTTTGCAATCTGGCTTTCGTGAGATTCAGGTTTTTTCGAAACCTTATCTCTAATTTTTTTGGCTTTTTCTCTAATATTCTTCATTTTCTCCCTCCATTCCAACTTTCGAAATCGCATCTTGAATTTTATTATAAATCTCTTCTGGATGTTCAACATTTTTAATTTCTAAATCACCCACAATTGTAAAAATATTGATTGTCCCAAAATGGAAAATTTCACCAAAAAAACCTGGGATTTCAAAATTAACACTTTGAATTTTCGAAAGCGGTAAGTCCATCATTTTTCGCTCAAAAAAGCCTTTTTGTGTAATCTGGCGAATCCGCTCATTCGAAACAATGTAAAGAGAATAATACCAAAGCATGAATTGATAAAAAAATAAAATCAAACCAACAATAAATCCACCCAAAGCAATCCAAAGTGCATCCATTAGATTATCTGATGTTAGCATAAAAAATGTTGGCAAACAAGAAATCGCAAAAATGCCCAAAAAAAGGTAAAAACCCTTTCGCATTGCAATAATATGCTTTCGAAACATAAAGAGAAATTCTTCGCCTTCTCTTTGACCTTTAAAAATTTGTTCTT
>CAUUHI010000038.1:0-6027 GCA_963544935.1 uncultured Saccharimonas sp. (SeqCode)
AAGGCGGTCGAGCGATTGCTTGTTGCTCATAAAAATCAAGAAAAAATCACTGTTTATGGCGACTATGATGTTGACGGTGTTTCGGCTTCAACTGTGATTTTAACTGCTTTCGAAAGTTTTGGCTTTAAGAATGTAGATTATTTTTTGCCAGATCGTTTTAAAGATGGCTACGGAATGAATGAACGCGGCGTTAAAATTTTAGCAGAACGCGGAACAAATCTAATTTTAACAGTTGACTGCGGAAGTTTAAACCATGCTGAAATTGATTTTGCAAAAGGCTTTGGAATTGATACAATTGTGACCGATCATCATAATATTGCCGAAGTACAGCCGAATGCAGTGGCGGTTGTGAATCCGCGCCGAAAAGAAAACAAATACCTGCAGGCTGAGAAATTTGCAGGTGTTGGTGTGGCTTTTAAATTGGTTCAAGCCCTGCAAACCAAACTTGATGGTTTGCCTCTTGGTCAAGAAAAATGGTTTCTTGATATGGTAGCGCTTGGCACGGTTTGTGATATTATGGAGCAAACTATCGAAAATCGCCAAAATATTTTTTGGGGGCTAAAAGTCCTTTCGAAAACTCGCCGAGCTGGTTTGAAATCGATGCTTGCACTAGCTGGCGTGAAAGAGCCAAAAAGTTCAACGCTTGGTTTTATTATTGGCCCGCGAATTAATTCAGCTGGCCGGCTCGAAACGGCTGAAAAGGCTCTGGATTTAATGCTTGAAAACGACGCCTTCGTGGCTTTCGAAAAAGCTAAAAATCTTGATGATTTAAATAAAAAACGCCGTAAAATTCAACATGAAGCGCTCGAAATTGCAATTCAAAAAGCTAAGGATTTCGAAAATGATAAAGTTTTAGTTTTAGCGGATGAAAGTTTTAATGACGGGATTATTGGAATTGTGGCGAGTGGTTTGCTTGAACGCTTTAAAAAACCAGTTTTTGTAATTTCAATTGAGGGTGAAATTGCAAAAGGTTCGGCGCGAAGTTTTGGTGGATTTTCGGCAAGTCAAGCCGTTGATAAAGCGCGCAAAATCATTATTAAGGGCGGTGGTCATGATGCCGCAGCCGGTGTGACTCTGCCGACCTCGAAAATTAATGAATTTCGAAAAATCGTTAATAAATTTTATGATTCGCTTAATCTCAAAAATCAGCTTGAATATCTTTTGCCGAAAGTGGATATTCAACTTGAAGACTTTTCACCAATTTCGTTAGATCTTTTCGAAAAGATTACAGCACTTGAGCCTTTTGGAAAGGGAAATGAAGAGCCAACTTTCGAAATTAAAAACGCACGAGTTATAGCTCGGCAAGAAATGGGCGATAAAAAACAGCATTTAAAGCTAACTTTAACAGATGGAGAGAATGAAATTAAAATGTTAAAATTTAATGCGCCAGAAGAATTTTTTGCTGAAATTGGTGAAGAAATTGATGTAGTTTTTTCACTCGGCCTAAATGAATGGCAAGGACAAAAAAATGTTGAAGGGCAGATTTTACATTTAGAGAGAAAGCGTGTATAATTGGCCTATGAATAAAATCCATGTGAATATGATGAGTTCTGCGGATAAGGTTGCTGGCCAAGGTGTTGGCGGCGCTTATGTTGAGCTAATGAATCTTCTTGAAAATCGAGCAAAGAGCGAGTTAAAAATTACTAAAACACTTTGTGCAAAAAATCCAGATATTACACATTTTCACACTATTGATCCGCATTTTTATTTAGCTGCACAGTTTAAAAAATATACTGGCCGCAGAATTGGCTACGTTCACTTAATTCCTGATACTCTTGATGGTAGTTTAGATATGCCAGCAATTGCTGAAAAAATTGTAAAAAAATATCTGATTAAATTTTATGATAAAATGGATCATTTAGTGGTTGTGAACCCAGATTTTAAAGAGGAATTAGTTAAAATTGGCATCGACCGAGAAAAAATAACTTATATTCCAAACTTTGTTGCAAAAGGTAAATGGTCGCCTTTAAGTAAAGAAGAACGAGAGGAGTTTCGAAAAATACAAGGCTGGAAAAAAAGCGATATTGTAGTTTTTGGCGTTGGTCAAGTTCAACAGCGGAAAGGTATTGATGATTTTGTGAAATTGGCAGAGAATAATCCCGATATTAAATTTGTTTGGGCTGGAGGTTTTTCGTTTGGAAAAATTACCAGCGGCTACGAGCGTTATAAAAAAATAGTTGAAAACCCACCAAAAAATTTGAAATTTTTAGGAATTGTTCCGCGCGAAGAAATTCGAAAGTTTTATGCAAGTTGTGATTTATTTCTTCTACCAAGTTATGCTGAACTTTTCCCGATGTCTATTCTGGAGGCAGCCAGTTGTGGAGCGCCAATAATGCTACGAGATTTAGATTTATATAAAAATATTCTTGAGGGAAAATATCTTTGCGGTAAAGATTTTGAAGAGATGAATGAAGCAATTAAAGATATTTCGAAAAATCCAGAAAAATTAAAAGAATTTAAAGCAAAGTCGAAAGAAATCTCAGAGTATTATTCAGAAGACAGGCTGTTAAAAATTTGGATTGATTTTTATCGAGAACAAGCAGAATTAAAATAATTTTAATAAAATCGTTCAAAATTGAGTAATTTTATTTTCTGCTTGCTTTTTTAAAAAAACTTTGGTAAAATAGTAATCAGTATGAGTATTAGTGTAACAAGGAAAGACCAGAAAGAAGCTAACGAAAATATTATTCGTCGCTTTAATCGAAAAGTTCTACAAAGTGGAGTTTTGAGCGAAGCTAAAGCATCGATGCGATTTTCAAAGCCTCTAAGTAAGGTTGAACGACGCAAAAAAGCAATCGTTCGAAATCAACGCCGTGCTGAAAAAGCACAAAAAATGCGACTTGGTATTCGCTAAAAAACATAAATTCCAGTCGAGAGGCTGGATTTATTTTTTAAAGGAGGAAAATGTTAAAAGAACAAATTAATGCTGATTTAAAAACTGCAATGCTTGCCCGAAATGCTTTCGAAACTACAGTTTTGCGAGGCTTGAAAGCTTCAATTTTGGACGAAGAAGTAAAACTTGGTAAGCGTGAAGAAGGCTTAAATGATACTGAAATTGAAACTTTGGTTGCGCGAGAAGTAAAAAAACGCAAAGAAGCTGCTAATTTACTAGATGCCGAACGTGCTGAAAATGAACTAAAAGAAGCTGAAATTCTTTCAAAATATTTGCCAGAAATGGCGAGCGAAGATGAAATTCGTGCGTCTGTGAAAGACGAAATTTCAACAATGGGAGAAGTTTCGATTAAACAAATGGGCGCAATTATCGGTAAAATGAAAGCAAAATTTGGTAATTCTGCCGATGGTGCCGTTCTGGCAAAAATCGTAAAAGAGGAACTTTCGTAAGTAGTAAGTAATTATTGTGATCACAACGTGATTTCGTTTTATAATAGTATTATAAAAATATAGGTTTAACTTCTTAAAATATCAGCTCTACGATAGAATAATCAAAATATTACTTTTTAGCCAAGATTTTTAATTTTTAATTTTTTTATGCTATAATATAAAGGAATATAATTTTAAAAACAAAAGGAATTTAATGATTGTATTTTTTGGTCCAGCAGGTGCTGGTAAAAGCGTTCAAGGAAATTTATTAGCGGCGCGAAATGATTGGCGCTGGCTTGGTGCAGGGCAGCTTTTGCGTGATAACAAAGATCCCGAACTTCTTGCGCGAATGAGCACGGGGAAACTAGTCGACCCAGAAATTGTTAATCGCGTTATGGGTGAGGCTCTTGATCGTGCAAACAGTAAAAATGTTAAACAGGTTATTCTTGATGGTTACCCACGCCAGCTTGCTCAGGCAAAATGGCTGATTGAAAATAAGCAAAATCATGGTCGAAATGTTGATTTAGTGATTGTTCTGGAAGTGCCACGAAGTGAATTGATGCGTCGGCTTGAAATTCGTGGTCGACTTGATGACACACCAGAAGTTATTGATGAACGACTTAGAATTTATCGCCAAGAAATGTACCCAGTTTTAAATTATTTTAATGAAAACGGTGTGAGAATTGCTCATATTGATGGAACCGGTACGGTTGGTCAAGTTCATGATCGTATTATGGAGGAAATTGAATCGTGCGGAATTTAATTACTGGCAATAAAACTGAAGCACAGATTCAGGCGATGCGTGAGGGCGGAAAAATCCTCGCGCGAATTTTGCGTGAACTTACGGAATTTTCGAAAGTTGGCACGACTGGCCTTGAAGTTGATGCTTTTGCGCGAAAAAAAATTAAAGAATATGGCGGAAAATCTGCATATTTAACACCAGATGTGAATTTTCCTGGTGTGGTTTGTATCTCGGTGAATGATTGCGTTGTTCACGGCGCACCAAATGATATCCCTTTCGAAAAAGGTGATGTGGTAAAATTTGACATGGTAATTGAGTTTAAGGGAATGATGACCGATTCTGCCACAACAACCGTGATTGGTGAAGAGCCAAAAGGAGCAGTTAAGCATCTCTTGAACGATACTAAAAAAGCGCTTTCAGCTGGAATCGCTGTTGTTAAGCCTGGTGTGAAAACTGGCGATATTGGTGCGGCAGTTGAAAAATCGCTAAAAAAATCAAAACTTGGTAATGTTCGAGAATTGGTTGGTCATGGTGTTGGCTTAAAAATGCATATGGCACCAGAAGTTCCAAATTACGGCAAAGCTGGTACGGGTGTAGTTTTTCAAGAGGGTGACACTTTTTGTATCGAGCCAATGACTTCATTGGGTAAGGGTGATGTAATTTTCAATGGAACAGATAGCGAATGGGATGTTTTAATGAGAGACGGTTCACTTTCGGCACATTTTGAACACACCATTTTGGTCACAAAAGATGGAGCAGAAATTCTTACTTTAGAATAAAATTTCGAAAAATGGGAGGGAAAGATAAAATTTCGAAAGAGAAAAAAGCTTGCAAACAAGCGCATGCTCATTTTGGAGTAGTACATCACCATAAAAAATCGAGTAATCTTCCACTAGCAATTGGTTTAAATTTAGGTTTTTCGATTGCGGAGTTTTTCTTTGGTGCACTTTTTAGTTCGGCGGCAATTTCTGCTGATGCTGTTCACGATTTGGGCGATGCAATCCTGCTTACGATTACATTAATTTTAAATAAACTAAGCAAGAAAAAACCAACTTCTGTGATGAGCTATGGCTATAAACGATTTGCGGCGCTTGGAGCTCTTTTAAATGCTGGTGTAATTTTGTGGCTCTCATACACAATGGCGATTTCTGTATATTATGAATTTACTTTTCCGCATGTTCATCCATATGTGAATGTTCCAGGGTTGATGATTGTTTCAATTGCGGGGATTTTAGTGAATTTATTCGCTGCAGCACGCTTATATGGTTCGAAAAATATTCTTGACCGAACGGTTTCACTCCACTTAATTGAAGATTTACTTGGTTGGATTTTAACATTTATCACCTCTGTTTTGATTTCATTTTCAGGTCTTCATATGCTCGATCGCGTGGCAAGTTTATGTATTTTATTATTTATTTCTTGGGGAGCGATTTCGAATACTTGGGGAGTTTTGAAGATCTTAACTCAACGTGCGCCAAGTATAAAAAATTTGAATAAAATTAAAAAGCAAATTTTAGCGGTTGAAGGTGTTTTAAAAATTGAAAATATTCATTTTTGGAGCCTTGACGGAGCAGAACATATTTTTACAGCAAGAATTTTTGTGAGCGATATTTCAAGAGCTACTGAGATTCGCAAAAAAATCTCTCATTTTTTACCAGATTTTCAAATTGTAGATTCAACAATTGAGTTTTTAGAAAAATAATCAAAAAAGTGCTTGCAATTTCGAAAAGGCTCGTGTATAATTGTTAATGTACTTGGTTGTGCCACCTTAGCTCAGCTGGTTAGAGCAGCTGTTTTGTAAACAGCAGGCCTTCGGTTCGAATCCGAAAGGTGGCTCCAAGTATTTTTTAATACAAGAGTTGAATGCTGGGATAGTGAAGCGGTCAAACACAACAGACTGTAAATCTGTCGGCAGATGCCTTCGAAAGTTCGAATCTTTCTCCCAGCACCAGAAATTATTTTTT
>CAUUHI010000039.1:0-5925 GCA_963544935.1 uncultured Saccharimonas sp. (SeqCode)
ATTTTTTTGTGCAGCCCGAGAAAGCAAGCGAATATTTACAGCACTCCTAAAAATACCCAAACTTTTTGGCGGGACAATTGCAATAATTCTTTCTTTCGAAGATTTTATTTTATTAACAACATCAGTAATATCATCTTCAACATCAACATAGATTACATCTTTTTTAACTTTTTCACTCATATCTTACCTCTTTTAAGCTCGTAAAATCCTGTTTAGTTTATCACGAAAACTCTCGCTAGCATTTTCATCAGTACTGTAAGTATCATATCCGACTCGTAAAAGCCCCATTGCCGTAATAAATGTATGGTCGTTAATTTTTCCAGATTCATCAATAACTCCCGAAACTTCAGAAGGCTTAATATGCTTTACTATAGGCTTTTTATTGAATGGTAATTCTTGCCACCAATCGTCATTTTCCAATCTTTCAACAAGAGATTCTAAGCTTGAGCCACCACCACATAGCAAAATCTTACTTGGCAAATAATCAACATTTTCAAAATCGCTTAAAGCTAGTTCAACGCCAGAAATCCAAACATCCAAAGTATTATCAATTGCATCGATTGCCTGTTTTGCAATAGTAGACTTGAGTTTTTCATTCGAAAGGTTTAGCTTTAGCTTTTCAGCGTTCTTGTAAGACAATGAAAGCTCATTCGCAATTTGATTTGTGAAACTTCGACCACCAATTCCGAACATTTTAGTTCCTTCAACACCGCCATCATTCACGACAGCAATATCAGTTGTTCCACCACCAACATCAGCTAAAATTGCAGTAAAATTGCTTGAAGAATCTGAACCAACAACACTTCTAGCAACCGCAAAAGGTTCAGCCGCTACCGCAATTAAATCAAGCGCAAGTTCATTTGCAACACGCTCAATAGCACCAATATGAACAGTTGGCGCAAAAGCTGTATAAATTTGAATTGAGACATCTTTTCCCTGAAAACCAATCGGATTCGAAACCTTATATCCATCAATATGAATCCCAACAATTGCTGAATTAACAAGCTTAATCTCAGCTTCTTGATTCCCCGTCTCAAGAGCAATCTCTCTTTGAGCTTTAAGCTGAGCTCTTTCTTGAATTTTATCAATAATAAATTCCATTTCAGCTTCATCAAGAGGGCGATTTGGCTGTGGACGACGATATTTAATTGTATTTGTAGCTCCTTTAACCAACTCACCAGCAATTCCAATTACGGCTTTTTTGGCTTGGATCTCCGCTTGGTCTTCAGCCTCAATCAAAGCATTCTCACAATTTTGAACAACGCTAGCAATATCAGCAATCGCACCCGAATGCATATCCGCAACACTCTGCCGTGCACGCCCAACACCAATAACACGAATTTCATCACCATCAATTTCAGCTACAAGAGCCTTCACGAATTCAGTTCCAATATCAAGGGCAACGATATGATTATCGCTTAAATCTTCTTTTTGTTTATTCTTGAATAACATACTAACACTATTATAAACCGTTTAAGGTTTTTTTGCAAATTTTCGAAAGAAAAATCAGCCTCTCGACTGATTAATCTATTTTTATCTTAAAACTGCTTTAATTCTTCGCACTCCAGCACTTGAAGATTGCTCTTTTACAATCTTGAATTTCTTACCACCCTCAGCAAGCTCTCTCGTATTATCAACATGAGGCCCACCACAAATTTCAACACTAAACGGTTTTTCACCTTCGGCTTTCATCGTATAAACTTTAACAGTATCTCCATATTTATCACCAAACACACCAATCGCTTTTAGCTTATTCAAGGCGTAATCTGTTGGATATTCCGCCCAAGAAACTTCCAGTCCTTTCGAAATTTGATCATTAACCGTATCTTCAATCTGCTGTTTTTCTTCATCAGTTAGTTTTCGATCAAAAGTAAAATCAAAACGGAGCCGCTCAGCATTAATATTTGAGCCTTTTTGCGCAATTTGTCCCTTGAACATATTATGGAGTGCCGCATTCATCAAGTGAGTAGCTGTATGAAGCTTGCGGTGTTCAAGGGTTTGCCCTTCAAGCCCGCCTTTAAACTTACCTTTTGAAGCCGTCTGCGAGCGTTCACGTTGCTCTTTCATTTTAATGTCAAATTCCTCACGCCAGTTTTTCGAAAGTGATATTTTGTGTCGGACAGCTTCTTCAGTTGAAAGCTCAAGCGGAAAACCAAAAGTATCATAAAGCTGGAATAATCCTGCACCCGTTAAACCCTCTTTTGAGAATTTTTCAAGCTCTCGCAAACCCTTTCGAAGCGTTCGACGGAAAGCTTTCTCTTCTTTCACCATAACTGCAATAATTTCATTAGATTTTAAAGCAACTTCCTTATAATCTGGTGCATAGATATCGACAATTACTGGCACAATCTGTTCAACAAAATTATCTTCTACGCCCAAATCAAAAGCCTTAGCCATCGCGCGACGAATAAATTTTCGCATCACATAGCCTTGCTCTTTATTTGAAGGAATACATCCATCAACTGCCAAAAATGTTGCACTTCGCAAGTGGTCGGCAATCACGCGCATCGAAACCTTATTCTCATCGTATTTTTTACCACTAATTTCTTCAAGTTTTTCGATAATTGGTTTCATCAAGCTAATTTGAAATACATCTGGATTGTTAATTTTCGCCGCAGCAATCCTTTCTAAACCACCACCAAAATCAACGTTTTTCTTTTCAAGTGGTTCGAAAGAACCATATTCCGTTCGTCGATATTGCATAAAAACCTGATTGCCGATTTCCATAAACCGACCGCTATCACTCGCTGGATGAGCCTCACCGAAGCTAACATCATGATTTTCTTCACCGAAATCATAAAAAACTTCTGAATCCGGCCCGCAAGGATCACCAATTGGTGTTGAATCCAAACCACCACTACGGCTCCACCAGTTTTCTTTATCGTTATAAAAGAAAATTCGTCCGCCTTGAAGCCCGAGCTTATCACCGTTTTCGGCCGTGTCAAGCTCAACAATTTTTGCATCAATACCTTTTTCAGCAAAAACCTTTTGCCAAATCTCTGCCGATTCGTCATCACGTGGAATATTATATTTTTCGTTACCAATAAAACAAGAAACGTATATTTTCGAAGGGTCAAGACCTACTACATCTGTTAAGAATTCAAAAAATTGCCGAATTTGCTGCTCTTTAAAATAATCGCCGAGAGACCAATTTCCAAGCATTTCGAAAAAAGTTGTATGGCGGTTATCGCCAACATCATCAATATCTTGCGCCCGCAAGCAGGTCTGACTATCTGTTAATCGCACACCCTTTGGATGCTTTTCGCCCAAAAGATACGGCAAAAGCGGCTGCATTCCACTCCCCGTAAAAAGAGTTGTTGGGTCATCTTTTAAAATTAAAGAAGCGCGCTCGATTACTTCGTGGCCATTTTTTTGACAAAATTCTAGATAAGCTTTTCGGATTTCTTGTGCATTCATATTCTTTCATTTTACCAAATTTTAGCTTTTTTAGCAAATTGTTGATTTTTGAAATTATATTTTGTATAATTTAAATATTCTAATATTATCGGAGGTACATTATAAATGGAATAAGAACTGGTCGCGCATTTATAGTTTCTTTTTTACTTTCAATTTTTATAATGATTTATTTTGGTGTACTTATATTCGCTATTTTGAATAACGAGTCTCACAATAACCAGACCAATAACCTCAAAAATGAACAAAGAATTGAAAAATTGGAATAAAACTACTATATCTACACTTAATTATTTTCGAAAGTCAGTACACACTGGCTTTTTCTTTTTATAATAAATAAAACCACTATTCAATTTTCGAAAAGTGGTTTAATATCTTAACTACAAAATTCTATTGAAATGCCACCAGATATGCTACCAATCCAGCACCAGCACCAAGCATTAGAATTGCAATTATAGCCAGCACGACACCCCAGCCAGATTTCTTTTTATGCTTAATGGGTGCAGAATATTCATCACTCGAAAGAATCGGTGCCGACATTTTTGCTCGCCGAAGCTCCTTTGTAATAGTTACGGCTTTTTGCTCATAGTTAGAAACCGGCTTTTTAAATTCGAAGCTTTTAGCCTGATTTTGATTTATACCTAATGGTCTTTTTTCAATTTGCGGATTTCGTACGAAAGGTGTTTTTGGCTTTTCAATTTCATCAACAGGCTGAATTATTACCTTTTCCGAGACTTCATTTTGTTTTGAATTTTCTTCAACTCTTTCATCAAACTCAAAAATATCTATTCTTTTATTATTTTCTTTGTTTTGCCCTGATTGATTTTTTAACTCAGTCTTAACTTCAATCTTTGAAGCCTCGGTCTCAGCTTTGCTATCTATATCTTTTTTGATTTTCTCAGAATTATCAAGAGTAATCGTATTACCGCCAGTTTTTAAGCTTGAAATTTCTGGCATAACTTTTTCTGGCTCATTTTCGAGATTTAGATTTTCAAAATTCGAACTAGGAACTTTTCGCTCTGGAATCTCAACCGTGTGCTCGCCATGAAAAACTCGAAGTTTATTGCTATCATCGCCAATTCGATAGACACCAGCATAAAACTCCGCCCGACTTGGCGTGGTGGTTTTTTGCTCCACAATATTAATTTCATTTTTTTGAGATTGAACTTCAGTTTCTTTTTTTGCTTGAGTTTTTTCATTTTTTGAAACTACTTTTTTTCGAATCGGTGAATTTTCAAGCTTTTTAATATTTCGAATTGGTTTTTCGCCACCATATGTTTCTAAAATTGGGCTTTCGAAAGCAATTTTCTCTTCTCTTGCTAAAAGTGAAACGCCAAAATTATCGCGGTGATGTTCTGGCGGAACGGGCGCGCTAAAATCATCCAAAATTCGAACTCTTGGTTTTTTATAAACAGATTTTTTCTCATTTTTTGGTTTTTCAGCGACCTTTTCAATATTTCGAATTTGTACTTTTTCGTTATTTTGATGCAATTGGTTTGCCGGCTGCGGAGCTTTTCGTGCAAAAACCATTTTTTGTTGCTCACGAGAATGCTCAATCTGGCTTTCAATTTTCGAAAAAACCTCATTATTTTTCTCTTTCGAATTTGGTACAACGCCATTTTCAAGATAGCTTCCAACCGCTTTATCTAATTCTTCAAAATCTATATCTCGCATATTTTTCCTTTTACTTTTTTATTGTTTCAAAAACTTTTTCTGCAATTTTAGCGAATTTTTCAACACTCAAGCTTGCTCCGCCAATTAGCAAACCATCTATTCCTCTAATATTTGCATAATCTGTTGCAAATTCTGGCTGAACGCTTCCACCATAAACTATTTGAATATTTTCAGCAGTTTTTGCGCCATAAAGTTGTTTTATTTGATTTCGAATAACTTTTACCGCTTTTCGAATATCATCAGGGTTAGCATTCACGCCAGTTCCAATCGCCCAAACTGGTTCATACGCAATAATCACCTTCGTAATATCTTCACTAGATACATTTGCAAGCCCGCCAATTAGCTGATCGTTTAGAACTAAATCAGTTTCATTGTGGTTTCGCTCATCAGATGTTTCACCAATACACAAAATTGGTCGAATATCGTTTCGAATCGCTGCAGCAACTTTTGCACGAATATCTTTATCTGTTTCGTGAAAAATATTTCGCCTTTCAGAATGGCCAACTAACGCATATTGGACAATTCCGCGGAGCTGTGAAATTGCTATTTCGCCAGTAAAAGCTCCGTGATCTCGCCAGTAAAAATTCTGTGCCGCTAACTTAAATTGCCTATGATTAACTTGCAAGCTTAAAGACTGCAAAGTAAAAGTTGATGGCGCGAGAATAATTTCCATTCCACGATGAGCTTGAATTTTATCACTCAATTTATGCAAAAAAATACTCGATTCCTGCATATTTAAGTTCATTTTCCAGTTGGCGATAACAAGTTTTTTATCCATAATACTTTTATTTTATCATTTTATTTCAATTAATTTTCACAAATCCTTAATTCTCTACA
>CAUUHI010000040.1:0-5737 GCA_963544935.1 uncultured Saccharimonas sp. (SeqCode)
AATATCAATCGTATCACCACGAACCAGAAAATTTCCACGCGCAAAATCTACATCATTTCGTTCATATTGTATATCTTTCAAATGTCGCAAAAACTTCTCTCGGTTATATCGCATTCCAGGCTTAATATGAAGCGCCATTTGCATATAACTCGCCGGCGAACCGATACCATAAATACAGCTCACACTCGAAACAATAATTGTGTCACTTCGAGTTAAAAGCGCCTCGGTTGCGGCGTGCCTAAGTTTCTCGATTTCTTCATTAATTCGTGAGTCTTTCTCGATATATGTATCCGTGCTGGCAATATAAGCTTCGGGCTGATAATAGTCAAAATAGCTCACAAAATAATGAACTTCATTTTCAGGAAAAAACTTTTTAAATTCACTGTAAAGCTGCGCAGCAAGAGTTTTGTTGTGTGCCAGAATTAAAGTTGGTTTTTGAGTGGCTTGAATAATATTCGCCATTGTAAAAGTTTTACCCGAACCAGTCACACCCAGTAAAGTTTGTTCACGCTGGCCATTTTTTAAGCCTTCAACTAGTTGCGAAATCGCTTGTGGCTGGTCTCCGGTAGGCTGGTATTTTGATTTTAACTTAAACTCGCGATATTTCATTATTTCCATTTTATAATATATTTTATTAAAAAGCAAAAACCGCCCAAGTGTTTGAGAGATTTTTTGACATCTTCTAAAAATTAAAAAACTATTAAAAATCTTGGCAATAGCGACCTATAGATTCAAGCCATACAAATATTACAAACTTGCCCTTACTTTTTCGCGCTCGATATGTAGTCCAGCTGTCTCCATCTAGAACATTACATTCGGCATCACCAACAATATACATCCTACCAGGATCAGTACCTCCACCACTGAGAAGAAACTCACCTTCTATAGAACGATAAATTTCAACTCTATAAGGCCTTCCAGTAGTCGGATCGTTAAATTCTCCATTTCGATTAAGATATGTATCTCTAAAATTATTATTACCAACTGTTTCGTATCTTATCGTGATACCAGACCAAGGAGTTTTACCCTGATTATTTGATTTATAAGTTTCAACCGCTGCAGCAACTCTTAAAACATCACTTTTTCGTTGAGTATTCCGTTGCGATATCTGTAATGCGGGCAAAGCCATAAATATAGCCAAAAATATCAAACCTGCAATCGCTAAGACCAAAACGACCTCAATAATTGTAAATCCTTGCTTATTTTTATAATTTTTCATATCAATATCCTCATCTATTTAAACAAGTATTTTATTTCAATCAACCATTTCCTATTCGCTTTTCTGAAACATGTTCATCATCTCGTGGCGCAATGAAGTCCGCATTTTTCTCATCAAGCCTTGCAATCACTTTTCGAACGAGCCGTTCTGGGTTATTATCATAAATGATATCTTTCGTTCCTGGCGCTTCAATATTTTGCAAAAGTGTTGGAACATAATCTGCTAAAGCAGTACTTCCAAGCAAAACGCCACAAACCTTGCGAGATTCTAAAGCAGTCGCAAGTTCATGAAGCGAGCCCATTCGACCACCAACCGTAATCACCGCATCACTCGAAAGCACCAAATGCGTATCACGCCCAACATAACTCATTCCCGTAAAATTAATATAATCAAAAGGCTTAAACGGTAATTTATAAGTATTTACATGCTGCCGAAAACTTGAAGCGGGCGAAAAACCAATGCTCAAACCCGTTCGCCCCTTAACACTCACTGCACCCAAAGCTGCGTGATGTGGCAAACCAACTGTCGCACCAGTTGTTAGGATTTTCCCTTGCCGAACAATCTCTTGCCCGAGCCTAAAAGCTAAATCTCGTGAAGCTAAAACACTATCACCCGTTGCCGCTCCCGAAACACAAATTTGATATCTCATTTTTCTCCTTTTAAAATAATTTTTCTTCTATTTGCTTGATTGAATAATTTGAAAATTCCCGCTGATATTCTTCAAGAATTTGTTGTTTTAATTCTTTTTCGAAAAAAGTTTTTGAATGTTCAGCCAAGTTCATTATTCTTTTATTTTTTTCAACATCTTTTTTGTTTGTTGAAACTAAACCATCCTCTGCGAAAAATATTGCATTGCCAAATTCAGCCCAAAATTCTTCATCATTCAGATGATTAACTAAAGCCGAAAAAGCTTCAATCATCAAAATACTATCACCAGAAAACCCCAGCCTTTTCTCAATATTATGTGATTTTCGATACAACTCCGCCATAATTTGAGCTGAAACACTCTTTAACTCTGGTTTTTTAGCTTCTATTTTCGAAACACCAAAATCAAATTTTCTTGCATAAGCACCGCTCAATCCGAGTAATTCCGAAAGTTTATAGCTTCTCATAACCGAATCTCCTGCATAGGCATTGAATGAAGCTTGGTATTTTTATATAAAATTCCTTTTTTTGCGCCCATATATTGAATCACTGACGTTGAATTTGCACTAGCAAATAAAATACTTTCTTTAATATCAGCGCCCTGAGCCCACTGACTCACAAAGCCTGAACCAAATGCGTCACCAGCACCAGTCCTATCTAGCGATGGTACATCTTCATACATTCCAGCACGAATAATTTTACCATCAGAAGCCGCCCAAACACCATTCGCTCCATCTGTTAAAATTGCAACTTCCACAAAACTACGAGCATTTCGAACCAGTTCTTCAGCAGAAACTCCCTCAAAAATTAGACTTGCTTCCTCTTTATTTACAATTAGAATTTCAACATCTTGAAGTAGAGTTCGAACCTTTTCAGGCTCTTGGAGTTCTTTTTTGCCGGGGTTCCACGCTATTTTTGCACCCTTTTTTATAGCTTCTTTAAAAATTTTTAGGAGCGCATCAAACCTACCAGCTAAGTTCGAAACATAAATCCAATCAAATTCACCATATTTTAATTCAAAATTTTCAGCGTAAATATGTTCCGAGGCACCACGATAAGTTAAAATCGTTCGTTCACCATTTGGCGCTAAAATAATAGTTGAATAATCTGTATTAAATCTTTTCGAAAATTCAACACGCGAAGTATCAATAGATTCTTCATCAAGCATTTTTAAAATTTGTTCACCCGAATAATCCTCTCCAACCACACCCATAAAACTTGAAATCAAACCTTGCCTCGCAAAAGTTGTTGCAGCATTAGTGGCGCCACCGCCACTCGAAATCTCAATATTTTGAATATCAATTTTCGAACCGAGTTGAAATTCAACTACATCTTGGTTTTCCGCCATTGAAATCAAACAAAATTCAGGTGAATTGCTCAAAAAAACATCCTGGGTAGCCGCTCCGATTGAAAGAATTTTTGGCAAATTCACTTTTAAATTGCCCCTTTTCGGTTAATTTCAGCTTCCATCTGCTTATAGCTTTGTTCAGGATTTTGTGAATTCATAATTGCTGAACCAACATTTATAACATCAACACCAGATTGCGCCAAATTGAAAATATTTGAAAGATTAGCTCCGCCATCCCAGCCAATCTCAACATTACTGTTAATCTTTTTAATTAAGCGAATCTTCTCGAGCTGCATCATACTTGCACGACCGCCCATTTCACCTAAATTTCCGCTAAAAATCAAAATATGCTCAGCTGCCTGAATTGCGGGTGCGACAGTTTCTGGAACAGTTGAACGAAGCAAAGCTAAACCAGGTTTAATCATTGTTTCGTTTTTAAGCCTTTCGAAAATTGGCACCAAATCTTCCTCAACTTCAGCATGAAAAATTACCATATTTGGATTAAGCTGAATGATTGTATCAATATGTTCGCTTGGGCGAGCAACCATCATATGAATATCAACCTTCCATTCTTGAGGCCACCAAATTTGCGTTTCAGGCAGAGTTAAATTGGGCGCAAAATTGCCATCTGTTACATCAATATGAACTCTTTCTGCAAAAGGAAAAATCGCCTCAACCTGAGCTTTATATTCATCTGGATTGGTTGCTAAAATTGCTGGTGTTATTATAGACATCTATACCTCATCAATCTGTTTATTTCTTCTTACAAATCTTGGAGCAGCCGCAAATGGAGTTTTCAACCAAACATCAACTGTCTCCTTCCACTTAGCTTCAGCTCCATCTTTATCAAAAACGCGGGCCGGTAAACAAATTATGTTGCTGTCATTATCATTGCGAGTCCATTTAGCTTCTTCTGGCTCCCAAACAACAGATGCACGAATGCCTTTAAAACGATTCGCCGCCATCCCCATTCCTTGGGCGCCACCACAAATCAAAATTGCTCTTGGATCATATTTTTCATTGGCTCGTATTTTCGAAACTGCCACGCGAGCGAAATCAGGAAAATCATCATTTGGGTCATATTCAAACCCGCCGATATCTTCTATATCATATCCGCCCTCTTTTAAGTATTTAAAAACTTTCTCTTTTAAGTAAAAACCTCTATGGTCTGCACCAAGAAAAATCTTCATTTTGCTCCTTAAATATTAGCTGCAACATCTGCAACAATTTCTACTAATCTGTTAGAATATCCCCATTCGTTATCATACCAAGCCACAATTTTAACCAAATTTCCGCCAACAACATTAGTTAGTTCAAGATCAACAATAGAACTGTGAGAATTTCCTTTAAAATCTGTAGATACAAGCGGCTCTTCAGTTACAGTTAAAATGCCTTGATAAAAAGGATCAGCCGCGGCACGCTTAAATACTTCATTAATTTCTTCTTTCGTGGTATTTCTTTTCAAAACAGCAGTAATATCGCTTAACGAAACTACCGCAGTCGGAACACGCACAGAAAGACCATCAAATTTACCAACTAAAGAAGGAATAACTTTTGCGGTTGCAATCGCCGCACCAGTTGTTGTTGGAACAATATTCTCAGCTGCAGAACGAGCTTCTCGCAAATCTTTTGCAGGAGCATCTAGAATTCTCTGGCTTGCAGTATAAGAATGAACTGTTGTCATCAAAGATTTTTCAATTCCAAATTCTCGTTCAAGAATTGCCATAACAGGAGCAATACAATTTGTTGTGCAGCTTGCATTCGAAATAATATCATCTTCACGAGTGAGCTCATGTTCGTTCACGCCAAGCACAATAAACTTTGCACCTTCACCTTTTGCAGGAGCTGAAATTACAACTTTTTTAGCGCCAGCATTAATATGCGCTCGAGCTTTTTCTGGTTGAACAAATAATCCGGTCGCTTCAATAACAACATCAACACCAAATTCTCCCCAAGGCAAAAGTGCTGGGTCTTTTTCTGCTAAAACATGAATTTGCTTTCCAGCAACAAAAATCGAATTATCATCATAAGAAACATCATGATGATAAGTTCCGTAAGTTGAGTCATGTTTTAAGAGATGAGCTAGAGTTTTTGTATCTGTTAAATCGTTAATAGCAACAATTTCAATATCATCTCTTTCGAAAGCTAATTTAAAAGCATTGCGACCAATTCGCCCAAATCCATTAATTGCAATTTTTTTAGACATTTTGTCTCCTTTTTATTAAATTTCCTACAACCATTTTAACATAACCGCTTTTAAAAATCCAGATTTAAAATCGTTGACTTTCGATTAAGCTTATACTAATATTGTTGCGTTGATATAGAAATTAACAAATAGTAAATTTCAAAAGGATTTTCGAATGAAAATCAAAAAAATATTTTAGAAGCTACGATAGTCCTGAGTAAGACTTAAAATTACTCATTTTTAATATAAAGGAGAATATATGAAAAAGCCACAAAGCAAAAAAGATATTCACCCGAACGTCTTTTTATTTTTTCTATTTCTCGTTAGATTTTCTTGCTTT
>CAUUHI010000041.1:0-5538 GCA_963544935.1 uncultured Saccharimonas sp. (SeqCode)
ACCAAAACAGAACCTTTCGAAAGTTGTGCATTATTTAGATTCTTTGCACCTTTCTGGTTGTCGATTGCAATAAGTTTGAATTTGCTCTCTTTTGCCCAATCTATGAAATCTTGCACGGTTTTATGATGAAAAATATTCATATAAGCCTCGGTCTTCATTGCGCCGCGCCGATTCCAATGTTTTTTGCCAATAATATGAATTCCTGCAGCATTAAAAGCATTGGCGTTTCGGGCAATTGTACCAATATTAAAATCGTGCTGAAAGTTCTCAACAGCAATATGAAAATCATGCCGCGAAGTTTCAAGATCTTTTTTAATTTCTTCAACCGATATACCCTTGTATTTATCAATCACATTTCGGGTATCGTTTTGAACGGTTAAACCTTCGCCAGTTTCGAAATTTGGTTTATTTTCCATTTCGAACCGATTTCACTAATTCTTTAGTGTTTGGGCGACCTTTTACACCAGGGTTCAAAATATGCATTGGGTCGAAAATATCTTTAATCTGTGAATATAATTCTTCAATTTCTTCACTGATATTTCTTGCAACAAAATGACCATAAATTCGCCCTTCACCCGCACCATACGCAAATTCACCATCAACTTTTGCAAGTAAAGCACCAAGGTCGGCGATGAATTTTAGTGATTTTTGACGGTCACTAATTTTCGAAAAGTCGAATTCAGCTAGAATTTCAAAAATAGAGGTTAGCGCTGAACCTTGAATTGGTGCGGGAATACTGTGTTGCAAGGCAAGTTTTTGAAGCCCTAGATAGAAAGTTTCGAAACGCTCCATTGGTACATAAACACCTTGAATTGGGTAGATTTCTTGCTTGATTACGCCGCTCCTTGCTCGCAAAATTTCACGAACATCACGAATTGCTTCAAGTTCAGCTTTTGAACGTTCATCATCTTCTGGAATCCAAACGGTTGCACCTTCAAATTTCTTGGCAATTTTTTCAATTTTATGTATTTTTGATGCAATTTTCTTTGCGTTTTTGTCTGAGATTCCAACAACTAAAACTAATTTTGTGGCTAATTTTTGTGAATTTCTATCAAGATAGAATTGGTATTTTTTACCAGAAGCAACAGCAGCTTCAAACATTTTTCCATCAAATAATTCAACAATATCTGGTGCGAATTTGGCAATTTCATCATTAAAATCACGTGTGTCATCGCGATTTGAAAAACTTACAACCATAAAATTGGTCTCGTTAATTATGTAATTTGTTTGAATCTTTGCTTTGGTGATAATTCCTAGCGTTCCGAGTGAACCAAAAAATAACGGAATTAAATTGAACGTTCCATCTTCACTTTTCACATTTGCAATTCCAGAATAGCCGAAGCTAGAATCGCTGTCGATTTGCTGAATTAAACTGTAATTATCTTCAATTAAAGTGTCAATTTTTCGATAAATCTCTCCTTCAAAATTAGAAAGTGCGATTTTGTCGCTTAATTCCTTGCGGGAAATTTTTCCAATATTAATGATATCACCATTACTTAAGACGACCTCAACTTCACTAACAGAATTTACTAAGTCGCCATAATTAAACTTTTCGCTCGGCAAATTCATTGCAATCGCCCCGCCAACTGTGAGCCTTTCTCCAGCAGGACTTTGCGGAATCTCCATCGCTTGTGACGCAATCGCAAGATTTAATTTTTGAAAATTTGCTCCAGCTTGAACCTGAACAGTTTTAGCTCGTAAATCAAGCTCTTTAACTTTATCAAGATGTCGCGAAATATCTAATATAATTCCTTTTCCAATTGAAGAACCGTCGGTACTTCCGCCATAGCCCCTTGCGGTAACACCGAAAATATGTCCTTTTTCAGCTAGCTGCCAAGAAAATCGCATAATTTTTTGAATATCTTCATTAAAACGCGGGTAAACTACTAATTCTGGTTGAATTTTAAGAAAACTTCGGTCGGTTGAAAACTGCTTCAATCGAGTTTCGCGCGCTGAAACTTCGCCAATAATGTGTCCATTTAGATATTTCGCAATTTTTCTCATTTGTTCCATTTTAGCACAAGCACAATTAAATTTCAACTTTTGATTTTTATTACGAATAATGGTAAAATAGTTTATATGTATTCAAGAGTAACTCCTTTTCAAAAAGCAGACAAAATTGCTGGAACACATCAAAAAATTGATCGTGCGGCTCGCTTAATTTTGCGCGAAATTATTTCGAAAAATCCAAAATTCTCAAAAATTCACTTCCCTAAAATTGATGAAATTTTAGTTTTTGAGGGAAATGGTGGTCCTGACGGGATTAAAACAAAATCACCAGGAAAAGATGAGCCTTGGCATTTTGTTGAGCCTTATGGCAATTTAGCACCAATTCGAAGCTACGTTGAGAATCATCTTTTTAATATTTCGAAAGCTTTGAACGAAGAAAATTTTGTACGAGCAAGTTTTGAAGCTGGCTGGATGGCGCATGCAATAACTGATGCTATGACGCCAGCTCATCAGTTCCCAATGACTGATAAAATTATTGAAATTTCTGGGAAAAAACCTGAAGAGCGCGATAAGCTGATTAAAAAGATGTTTCTTTCGGGAGAAAATTGGCGTGAGCGAATTTTAAAGAACTGGGAATATATCGGGCCAAAAGGTGTAATGAGTTCACATATGCTTTACGAAATGGGTGTTGCCACGATGATAACTTCAGTTGCTGCAAAGAAAATTATAAAGAGCCCAACAGATGAAGAAATTTTGCGAGTTTTAAAGGGCGAATTTATGCAAATTTTTGAAGAAAAAATTAAGTGGGTCGCCGACCAAAAATATTACGAAAGGTATTTAGAGAAAGGCTGGACGACTGCTTTAGCACGAGAGACTAAGCATGATCTCTTACCTGAAATCTCAAAAATTGTAGCTCTCGGATGGTTTGAAGGTATTCGTCGAGCTCTTGAAGAAGATTTTGAAAATATAAAAAATAAATCTGAGGATAAAAAATGAATATTCGGTTGATTTCAGGGATCTTTAAAAATCATAAAATTACAGCTCCGAATTCTCGCCAAACTCACCCAATGAGCGAACGAGCAAGAAACGCAATTTTTAATACAATTCAGGCGGAAATTCCAAATGCTGAAGTTCTTGATGCCTTTGCTGGAACTGGATCTTTAGGCCTTGAAGCGATTTCTCGTGGTGCTAAAAAAGTAGTTTTTATTGAAAAAAACAGATTAGCGCAAAAAATATTGGCTGAAAATTTAAAAATTATCGAGAAGAATGAAAATGCTGGCGAAGCTAAAATAATTCGAAGTAGTGTTTCGGGCTGGATTGGGTCGAGCCAATCTCAATTTGAAATTGGTGAAATTTTAGAAATTCCAACTTTTGATATAATTTTTGCCGATCCGCCATACTACGACCCTCAATTTCCATCTATTGAAAGGCTTTCGAAAAGGCTAAGATCTGGTGGAATATTAGTTCTATCGCAACCCAAAGAAATTGAAAATTTTAAAGCAGAAAATTTAATTTTGATTAGTGAAAAGCTATATTCTGGCGCGAAAATCTTATTTTTTCGTGCCAAAATGATAAAATAACCCTCATAGAAGGGTTATTTTATTGGGTTAAATTATAATCTTTCAAAAGAATCGGCGAAATTTGCAAAATTATTATCAAGAATATCTCCACCATTATTTGAAACCATTGCAATAAAGAATGCTCTGGTCTTACCGGACTTATCTTTTTTAGCAGGTAGGGCTAATATCTTTATATATTGACTGTTGTGTGATATATTTCCTTCAACTGCCCTAGATCCTTTGAAATCGATTACCTTGAAATCTTCTTCTGAAACATACTTTGAAAAATTACCGCCGACACCATTGATTGCGGAGTGGATTAATTCCTCATTGCTGATTTTTTGAGTGTCTTCATAATTTTCATCTGTGTCTGTATAGCCAATGATGTAGGCATTTATTGTATTGTTTGTGGAGTCTGAGGATGCACAAATATAGCCAACTGAATTATCGACATTATTTTGTTTTGTAAAATTATCGCATCCTTTTGCTTTAATTGCAAAAATGCCTTCCTCAGGTATGAACTTACCTGCATTCTTAGCTTTTCTGGTTCGCTCTTTAATTTTATCCTTATCGAATAGCTCGTCGTCTTCTGCTAAGTTTGTTGTTTTATAATTCTTGGTCTCATTAGTTATATTTTTTACTGTATTTAGTGTAGTTATTGTTGCTAAACCATAAATTGTAACAGATAAGACGGTAAAAATTATATACGACAACCAGCAAAAAAGGTTTGCTTTTTTATTTGCAATAGGGTCATTTTTAATAGCTGGCTTAACTATTACAAAGAATAAAATTAATCCCAGTATATTTAAGCCAAGTGGTAACGCCATTGAAGCTCGTTTAACATCACCGATTTTTAAAGTTTGTTCTTTAACTTTTTTGTTAAAAATAATAATTTCAACAATAGCCCAGACAAAAAATGCGATCTGTGCAATTCCTAAAATCATTAGGAAGACCCCCATTAGAAGCATTCCACCAATCATATTATTTACCATTTTCTAATTCCTCCTTTTCATCTTCAAAAACTGTAAATAGTGAAATTGCCACTGGTAAAATAATCAAAAAGAAAATTTCAACCTGCGGCAGAAAAATTGATATTAACGCAACAACCGCAATCCACAAAACCATCATTCCCGTGCGAATTAAATGGTAATTTCTTTGAGCTTTACGATTTTCACCGTGAAAGAACCCTGTATTTTCGCCTAAGGCACTCGCAGTAATCCAGCGCATGCTTAAATCTGTAAAAAGGTAAATCATTGCATAACAGAAAGCGGGCAAAACCTCTGTTGGTGAGGAGAGTACCCAACGCATAAATAGTGGAATGAGCGACAAAAAGAAAACATAAATCATGTTTTTCCAGATGAAGCTATTTGTAACCTTTTCAACTCTATCTAAAATATGATGATGACGATTCCACTGGATTCCAACAATTACAAAACTCGCAAAGTAAATCAAAATTGCAAATCCAAAACTTTCCAGCTGAGCCAAATCTCTAACTGATTTTGGTAATTGAATTTCAAGTACCATAAGCGTAATAATAATCGCGGTGGCTCCATCAATTAGGCCAACAAGACGGTCCTTCGAAATTCTTCCTCCGTGATAAATTTTGTGTATTCGACCAAGTCGCCTATATGCACTTCTCGTTCTATCCATTTTTCCCTTTCCATACAATTCTACCACATCTTTTCGAAAATTCCAAGCAGCTTATGTATTTTTACGGAGACAAAAATCACCCTTTCGGAAAAGAGTGATTTTATTTAGATTAGCCTCGTGCGAAGTGCGCAAAAGCTCGGTTGGCTTCTGCCATTTTATGAGTATCTTCTTTCTTTTTGAAAGCTGCACCAGTTTCATTGTAGGCGTCAACAATTTCAAGTGCTAAGCGTTGACTATAAGGCATTCCGCTTCGTGCTCGCGCTGATTGAACCAACCAGCTAAATGCAAAGTGGAGTTGTCGGTGTCCTTGAACTGGGAATGGAATTTGATAGTTTGCACCACCAACACGTCGAGACTTAACTTCAAAAGCTGGTGAAAT
>CAUUHI010000042.1:0-5536 GCA_963544935.1 uncultured Saccharimonas sp. (SeqCode)
AACAACTTTCAATTCAGGCAAGAGCGGTTCGAAGAATGGCTTTTTTGATGAAAAAGTATAAAAAACCGCTTTTCTTAGTTGGGCATTCAATGGGATCTTTGGTAGCGGCAGAATTTTCGAAAAAGTATTCGAATGTAGTAGATGGAATTTTTCTACTTTCACCGCCAATTTATTCACCAGAAGAAGCGCGCGGCTCGATCCAAGAATTTATATTGAAACAAAGCTATAAAAGAATTGTCACGAAGCCAAAAGAATCAATTAAATTTATAAATGCAGTTATTGATACTGGTGCGGTTGATGTTGCTAAATTTGAATCTCAAGAGCAGTTTAGGCCGATTCGAAGAGCTTTAAAAGAAGCAATAATTGAACAAGATACTTTTGCGGTACTTTCAAAAACCAAAACGCCAACTAAAATTATTTATGGAGTCTTTGACCCCGTTGTGATTGGGCGAAATATTCGAAAACTTGGTAGGATTAATAAAAATATCACAACTTCAAGAGTTTTGAGTGCTCATGACCCGACGAGGTCAATGATTGAGCAGATTTCGAAAGGTATTGATAAAATTTTAAAGGAGAAATATGAGTAAAAAAGTTATTTTAACGGGCGACCGACCAACTGGGAAATTGCATATTGGCCATTATGTTGGCTCACTAAAAAAACGTGTAGAATTGCAGAATTCGGGCGAATATGAAACTTTTATTATGATTGCCGACACGCAAGCTTTAACTGATAATGCAAAAAATCCTGAAAAAGTTCGAAATAATGTTTTGCAAGTTGCTTTAGATTATTTATCAGCAGGAATCGACCCTTCGAAAACTACAATTTTTGTGCAAAGTCAAATTCCGCAACTGCCAGAACTTGCAATGTATTATGCAAATTTAGTTTCGATTTCTCGCCTTGAACGCAACCCTACTGTTAAAACTGAAATTAAGCAAAAAAACTTCGGCGAAGGTGTACCGAGTGGTTTTGTATTTTATCCAATTTCACAGGCGGCAGATATTACGGCCTTTAAAGCAACTCACGTGCCAGTTGGTGAAGATCAGCTACCGATGATTGAATTAACTCGCGAAATTTCTCGATCATTTAATCAAACATATCAAACAGATACGCTCGTTGAGCCAGAGGTTATTCTTTCGAAAGAAGGAGTTGAGCGCCGATTGCCGGGGATTAACGGAATGGATGCTAAAATGAGCAAAAGCTTAAATAACGGTATTTACCTGGCAGATTCTTTCGAAGAAATGCGTGCAAAGGTGATGAAAATGTATACCGACCCTGAACATATTCGGGTTGAAGACCCTGGAAAGATTGAAGGAAACGTAGTTTTTGCGTATCTTGATGTTTTTGCTGAAGATAAAGAGAAAATAGCTGAAATGAAAGCTCACTACCAAAAAGGTGGTTTGGGTGATGTTGCGGTTAAAAAATACTTGATTAAAGAGATGGACAAAGTTTTGAAGCCTATTCGTGAAAAACGAGGTAAACTAGAAAAAAATCCTGAGATGATTTATGAAATTCTTAGAAAAGGAAGCTTAAAAGCTGAAAAAATCGCAGCGCAAACCCTTAAAGAAGTTAAACAAGCAATGAAGATTGATTATTTTGGAGATAAAAATGGCAAAGTTTAATTCTGGTGATATTTTAAAAATTTTGCGAAAGTTTCAAATTGCAGGCGAAGAAAATGTTCCGCGAAATGTTGAAGAGCTAAAAAAGATTACCGCCGATGAATTTTCAGAAATTTTCACTTTTAAATTTAACAAACATAAGTTTTTTATCGTAGTTGATGGAATGGCTGAAGACGATGAATTTTACATTCAAGATCTTCTTCGAAAGCATTTTGGTGATATTGAAGGTGAATTAATTAAGAATCCGCTCGATTTAATGATGAGTTTTGCTTTACCGTTTGAAGGCAAAGATATTTATCTCTTTCGAAATATTGCTTCAAAAACAAGACTCGATGTTTATTTGGCTGAAAATTACCTAGAATTTTCGCGAGCAACGATTCAAAAATATATTAAAAATGGCTTTGTAAAAGTGAACGGAAAAATCGCAAAAAAACCAAAAGATGCAATTGAAAAAGGTGATAGAATTGAGTTCGAAATTCCAGAAAAAAATGCTGAAAAAATCAACTTTCCAATACTTTTCGAAGATGAAAATGTTATTGTAATAAATAAGCCTCGTGGAATTTTAACACATAGCAAAGGTGCTTTAAATGATGAATTTACCGTTGCAGATTTTTTTGAAAGTCGTGGCGCAAAATTTGGTAAAGGGACGAATCGTGTTGGGATCGTTCATAGACTTGACCGTGAAACTTCTGGCGTAATAATTGGCGCAAAAAATGATAAAACTGCTAAAAAGCTGCAAAAGCAATTTTCAGAACGGACAGCGAAAAAAAACTATGTGGCAATTGTTAAAGGTGTTTTGAATCCAAAAAAAGCTTTGATTGATCTACCTATCGCGAGAAATGGCTCAGCTCCGAGCACTTTCATGATTCATGCAAAAGGAAAGCCGGCCCAAACTAAATATGAAGTTCTTAAGGAAAATGAAAATTTTTCGTTAGTAAAACTTATGCCAAAAACTGGTCGAACGCATCAATTGCGTGTTCATTTAAGCTATCTAAACCACCCAATTTTAGGTGATAGGATTTATGATAAAAATATTTCGAAATCTGAAAGCGAAGATAGGATGTTTTTACATGCACAAAGTTTAGAGATTACAATTCCGCCCAAAAAAGGTGAGAAAGAATCGCAAAGAATGATTTTCGAAGCAGAAATTCCTGAAAATTTTGAGTTGTAAAAATGAAAGATTTTTTTGAAAATACAATTTTAAATTCACACGCAACGATCGTGGAGATTCCTCGTGGGTTCGGTTTTGAATTTGCTCTAAAAAAGTTAAAATTTTCGAAAGATATTCAAATAATTGAATTCAAGCCAACTATTCACGGTGCACAAAAAACTGAAATTATTAATGTTGAGGATATTGAATTTTTGCAACAAAAAGCAAATGTTAAAAGTGTAAAAAAACGTTGCTTTGTATTGACGAATGCTGAAAAGATGAATGAATCTGCGCAAAATAAATTTTTGAAGCTTTTTGAAGAACCAAATACAAATACTTCTTTTGTGCTTTTGACTGAAAATAAGAATGCCTTCGAAAAGACTATACTTTCACGAGCGCAAATTTTGCGGATTTTACCGATACCAGAAATTAAATCAATTAAAATGCTCAAAGAAATAAAATTAAGCGAAGAAGATAAAAAGAAGATCTTATTTATAGCGAATGGATTACCCGGTGAGATTGAGAAACTCTCTAGTAGTAAGAAATATTTTAATGAACAGATGGAGATTGCCGAGTTCGCAAAAAGATGGTTTTTGGGTTCACAATTAGAGAAAATCCTAATTACGAAAGATCTAAAACTTGAAAGAAATAATATTTTGAGGTTTTTAGAAATTTTGCTCAAAATGGTTGATCAAACTTTTGATCAAAACCCTAAAAAAAGAGCAATCACGACAAAAAAAATACTTAAAACTTATGATATAATCTTAAAAAATGGAAATATTAAACTGGCTCTTCTTGATTTGATTCTTAGTTGAAATTTGCTAAATCATCAGTTTCTGTGTTATAATAGTTCAGTATGTTAGTTTTAATTTTAATTATTATTCTTAGTACTTACGTTTTTCTAAAAAATCCCGAAAAAATAACAAAAAACGCCTTACCGGATAATTTTGCAAATAAAATCGATAAGCTGTGGCGTGTAGCTCAAGAAGCAATTATCGATAAAAAGTATTTACGGGCAGAGAAGGTTTTGCTAACAATATTGCGATTTGATGAACGAAATTCTACGGCTTATAACCGTTTAGGGATAATCTATGCAGGGCAAAAAAAGTTTAATGATGCGATTGAATGCTTTGAAATTGCTCAAAGCCTAGAAAGTAGCGCATCAAGCCTCCATAATGTTGGTTTGATCTATCTTGAAACCGAGAATTATCAAAAAGCCGCCTTAGCATTCGAACAGGCTTTAGAGATTGAAGATTCTGTACCAACTCGATATATCGCCTATGCTCGAGCTCTTGAAAAAATGGGAAAAGATAAATTGGCAATTTCGGCGCTAGAGAAAGCAATAGAACTCGATGAAAGACCTCAAACCTTACGAACTCTAGGATCGCTTTATCTTAAAGTTGAAAATATAGAAAAAGCAAAAGAAGTTAAAGAAAAGCTGGAGTTATTAAAGGATAATAGAAGGGCCATAAAACAAAATCGAATATCAAACTAATCTATTTCAACCAAAAAAATTGCAATGTAAAATCAGGTTTAAAGCCTGATTTTTATTTATTAGTATGCAATAAGGTTAGATGAAGATATTAATGATCTTTAAGCTTAAAGATTCTATATATCAATAAAAAAGAATGAGCACCAATTCGATGCTCATTCTTTATATTAATTTAATTTTTTCGAGTTTTGAAGTTTTTTGTTGTAAGGAATGTTAGTATCGCGCCAGAAATTAGAGCAATAATTGAGCTTGCATTTCTTGCAAAACCGGTCAAAGATATATGAAATTATTGTCTCATTTTCTACAACAAAGCCCTTTTGAGTGCCTTCAATCCTCTTGAGCTGGTAGATTCGGCCGTTGATCTCAATTCGGTTGGTTCCGACACTTTCGAAAGGTGTTCCAACTTGAGTACCTATCTTATGTAGAATATTCTCGTTCTGAATTGGGTTGCCTTTTTGATCTAGGAACTTTTCGATAACTGTACCACCTTTCTTTGGTGCGTATATATAAGTTACCGTTTGGTCGATATCTTTAGCTTTTCCGGATTCTGGAGCGGAATCTTTTGCGATTTTTTCAAAAACATAAGATAATCCATCTTTTGTGATTTCTTTTGGTGCTTTTGAGAAGTAAGGTGTTCCAACTTGAGTTTTAGCTTTTAGAATTTCTACCGTACCTTTAAGCTCTTTACCTGTTTGGTCGATAAATTTAGCTTCAACTTTTCCACCTTCCTTTGGTTTGTAATGAAAATCAAAGGATTGAGAATCAGACGAAATTTTACCGCTAACCGCTTTAGATTTATCTTCAAGAGTGTAAACTAACCCTTTTTTATCAGTAACTTCTTTTGGTGGGTTATAGCTAAATGTTGTTCCAATTTGTTTACCGTCTTCTTCAACTCTTGTTTTTTCTAGAACTGAATTATCTTTAGAGTTTAATAGACGAGCAATTACGCCTTTTCCGAGCTTCGGTGTGTATTGGTAAACTACTTCTTTTGTTCTAGCTTCAACACGGCCAGTCTTTGAACCGGATTTTATCTTTTCGAAAGTATAAACTAATCCCGTATCGCTTGTAATTTCAAGATCTGGCTCATCAGAATATTCAGTTCCAACAGGTGTATCGGTGGCTTTAACTACCTTTGTATTTTTGATAGTTTTGCCGTTTTGGTCAACATATTGGGCCAAAACCTGACCGCCTTTTTTAGCAACATATCCATAAATTATAGTTTGTTCTTGTTCTGAAACTTTGCCATTTTGAGGTGCTGAATTTTCAATCAAAGAGCT
>CAUUHI010000043.1:0-5503 GCA_963544935.1 uncultured Saccharimonas sp. (SeqCode)
TCAAAATCACTATGATCAAAAATCTCTAATGCCATAAAAATTAAAATCAAATTAGCCCAAATTTATCGGGCTAATTATTTTATTCTTCTGTTTTTTCTTCGTTTGGAGTTTCTTCAACAAATTCTTCACCACGAATTTTTGCTCGAACCTTAGCATCAATTTCCGCCATTACATCTGGATTTTCAAGCAAGTATCGCTTAGCATTTTCACGACCTTGACCAATATTCTGATCGTTATATTTATAGAATGCACCAGACTTTCCTAAAATTTCATGTTCAACTGCTAAATCTATGATATCTCCAGTTTTCGAAATTCCCTCGTTATACATAATGTCGAATTCGGCAACTCGGAACGGTGCTGCAATCTTGTTTTTCACAATTTTAACCTTTGTACGGTTTCCAATTACATCATCACCACTTTTAATTTGAGCTGTTCGGCGAATATCAGCACGAACTGAAGCATAGAATTTAAGCGCGTTACCACCAGTTGTGGTTTCAGGATTCCCGAACATCACACCAATTTTCATTCGAATTTGGTTGATAAAAATTACAGTAGCTTTTGATTTATTAATAATTCCAGTAAGTTTTCGAAGCGCTTGCGACATTAAACGAGCTTGAAGCCCCATGTGCGCGTCACCCATATCTCCATCAATTTCAGCTTGTGGAACAAGAGCTGCAACCGAGTCGACTACAATCAAATCAACTGCATTCGAGCGCACCAAAGTCTCAGTAATTTCAAGCGCTTGTTCGCCATTATCAGGTTGTGCAACAAGCAAGTTTTCAGTATCAACACCAAGTTTACGCGCATAAGCTGGATCAAGCGCATGCTCAGCATCAATACACGCCGCTGTTCCACCTTGTTTTTGAATTTCAGCAATTGCATGAAGTGTTAAAGTAGTTTTTCCTGAACTTTCTGGTCCATAAATTTCAATAATTCGTCCCTTAGGATATCCACCACCAAGCGCAATATCTAGGCTTAAACATCCTGAAGGTAGAAGCTCAACATCAACTTTATGATTTTCACCAAGCTTCATAATTGAACCATCGCCGAATTGTTTCGAAATTTGTGCAATCGCTAAATCTAGCGCTTGTTTTTTACCATCTTCAGCCATTCCTATATCTGTTTTTTTTGCTTTAGCCATAAAATTTTCTCCTTAAAATAATATCTTTATTTTAACATTTTTTAGCAAAATGTTCAAGGTTATTTTTTGAAAAAGAAAAAGGCTCAAAGTGAACCTTAAAAATAATTAGAAAACTGTTGAGCCCTTTTGTTTTTCTAAATTTTTACGAGCTTCTTTTATAATTTCGGTTTGGATTGTAGCTAATTTTTTATTATTAGGACCAAATATTGGGTCTAATTCTATAACATTAACACAAACCGTATTATTATCAACATCTACACCAATTGGAATTTTAATCATTTTCTTCACCCCTCTAATTTTACTTTACTAATTTTAAAAACCAGCAATAAACAAATTTTATCATAAATCCATAACAAGTTCAAACATGTTAGACCAAAAACATAAATTGTGATATAATAAAAATATATGAAGAAAAAATCTGGTTTTACAGTTATTGAAATTTGTGTTGTAATTATATTTTTAATCGTCATTGGCGTAATTTTTACAATACAAAGATTTGAACTTCTTGCGGTTCAACGCGATCAAATTCGAAAACTTTCGGTTAATGAAATTTATTATAATTTGGAAGAAGTTTATTACAAGAAAAACGGCTATTATCCTGAAAAAATCAACGAAGATGTCGTTAAAGGTATTGAACCAAATCTCCTAACCGACCCTTCTGGAATTATAATTAATGAAGAAAAAAGTGAATACCACTACGAACCAACCAATTGTGAAAACGGTAAATGTAAAAAATTCACACTTCGAGCAAAATTAGAAAAAGAAGGTGATTTTATTAAAAAATCTCGAAATTAAAGAAATTAAATATTAAAAAACGGCTTAAAATTTTCGAAAGCCGTTTTTTTATTACTTTACGCTCATTTTTACGCCTTCTTCAAAAAGTTTATCAGAAAGCATTTGATTTTCGCGAGCAGCTTCAACAATATCACTTAAAAATTCTGCTTTTTTATCTGGATTTGGTGAAAATGGAAAAGTGTAAGTTGATTCATCACCAACAGTGCTCAATTTAACAGTTCCGTAATCAAACAAATGTTGCAAAATTCCCTCTCGAGAATAAGAAATATCTTCAATTGATTCAAGGTTAATCACCTGCTTTTTTTGGCTCATAATCGTATTCGAAATCCATTGAATTGCACGTTCGTTCGTAATCACAAATCGATTTGCTCGATATACAACATAATTAACATAAGTTAATATAATTAAAAGTAGCGTGACTGAACCAAAAATCAAAGAAATTTGTGGCTTAAAGTTTGCAGGAATTGGCAGTGGATTTGGTATAAAACATATAATGATCCACGCACTAATTAGCAAAACACCAATAAACGCACTAAAAATAATATTTAAAAGGTAGCCAAGTGAATAACGGCGCATCGAAAGAACCACATATTCATCTTCATCAACTGTGATATCTGGATAAGTTTTTACAGATTGTTCATGGCGAGTTTTAATTACACGCGGATCACCAACAGGAACTTCTACTTGCATAACTGGCTGAACTTGAATTGGAGCCCCTAAGCTGTTTTCGAAAGTTAAATTCTGCCCATTTTGTGTGATTTTTTCTTCAAATTTTTGTGCCAAGCTTTGCTTATCATTCATCTTTAAATTCCTTTCCTAAATGTTCAAATGCTTTTTTGGTAATAATTCTTCCACGAGGAGTTCGTTGCAAAAAACCAATCTGCATCAGATATGGTTCGTAAAAATCTTCGATTGTTGCAGTTTCATCACCTGTTAGTGCCGCCATCGTATTTAAGCCAACTGGCCGCGTACCGTAATTTTCAATAACCGAGTTCAATAGATTTCTATCTGCTGCGTCGAGCCCCAGCTCATCAATTTCAAGCATTTTTAAAGCATTTTGAGCGGTTTTTGAATCAATAATCCCATCGCCATTAACATCAGCATAATCGCGAACCCGCTTTAAAATTCGGTTTGCAATTCGTGGAGTTAGCCTTGCTCTCGTTGATAGAATTTTCGAAGCTTCATCTTGAATTTTACTCCCCAAAATTTTACTTGAACGTAAAATAATTTTCGAAATCTCTTCTGGTGTGTAAAATTCCAATCTATAAATATGACCAAAACGGTCCCGAAGTGGCGCTGCTAGACTTCCTGTTCTAGTAGTTGCTCCAATAACCGTAAAATGTGGCAAATCTAACCGAACCGAGCGTGCGGCTGGACCTTTACCGATCACAATATCAAGTTTGAAATCTTCCATCGCGGAATAAAGAATTTCTTCAACAGCGCGTGGCATTCGATGAATTTCATCAATTAAAAGAATATCACCATCTTGTAAATTTGTTACAATCGAAGCTAAATCACCAGCTTTTTCAATTGCTGGGCCAGATGTGATTCGAATATTCGCACCCATTTCGCGCGCAATCACATTCGCCATTGTAGTTTTTCCCAACCCTGGCGGACCATAAAGAAGCACATGATCTATATTTTCACCACGCTTTTTCGAAGCTTCAATCGCAAGTTTTAAGTTTTTTTTCAATCGTTCTTGGCCAACATATTCATCAAAATTTGTTGGGCGTAAAGAAATCTCCACCTGCTGTTCTTGCGGTTCATCATCGTGTAAGTTTGCATCAATAATTCTTTCAATAGCCATTGATTATATTATACCATAGTTTGACTTTTTTAAAAAAATTGATATAATTGATGTATCTCTTCCAAAAAAAGAGAAGTATATAAAAAGGATGGTGTTTTTATGGAAACACACGTAACTACAGTTACTTCTTCAGAAGTTTTAGCACAAAATATTTTTGCAAAAGCAAAAAATATTGCAAATTTAGTTAATCACGGGAAACTAAGTGGCCGAATCTTTGTTCAGAAAATCAATGTAAGAAATGAAGAAATTCCTGAAAATATCTGGGTTATAGCCCTTAAGGATGAAAAAACTCCAGACCACCTCAATGAAGCTGCTAAACTTTTCGTGATTGATTCTCGTGAAGGATTCATCTGGGTTAAAAGCGAGAGTAAGTATAAATATAAAAAACTACAGATTGAAAAGCTCGAGAAACTTGAGAATATCGATCTTAAATATATTTATAAAATTTTCTCTGAAGTAGAGCAAGATCTTTCCTATTAAATAAAGTCGCACAAAATGTGCGGCTTCTTTTTTTAAAAATTTAAATTCCAGCTTTCAATGCCAAAGTAATACGTTCTTCAGTTGGTAAATCACGAGGGATTTGCTCTAATGCTTTTGTTGCATCATTTAAATTAAACCCAAGAGCAATCAGAGCTTCTAAAGCCTCATCAGATGAAAAATATTGAGGATTTTCAGAGTTTTGTGATTTTGAAATCGCCATTCCAACTTTATCTTTTAAATCTAAAATTACACGCTCGGCTGATTTCTTACCAACTCCAGATGCTTTTTGGATAAATTTTGAGTCTTCGCAAGCAATCGAATTTCGAACATCTTCAGTTTCGCCTAAACTCATAATTGCAATTCCAGCTCTTGGACCAATTCCTTGAACGGTAATTAAAAGTTCGAAAAGTTTTTTAGCCGCCAAACTCGAAAAACCAAAAAGTTCTTGACTTCTATCGGTAATATTATGATATGTGTAAAATTTAATATCATCACCAAGAACCGCTCGTTCAAACTCATTTGTGGGAACGATAACTTCATATCCAACACCAGCAACATCCACAATCACGCTACCAGCAAATTTTTCAACAATTTTTCCAGAAATATGTGCAATCATTAAATTATTTTACCATAAACTCTTTAAGTTTTAAATACGCGTCATATAAAAATGCGTAATTGCAGCAGCAAGCGCATCGGCTGCATCGTCTGGTTTCGGAATTTCAGCCAAATTTAAATTCGAACGCACCATTTCCTGCATTTGCTTTTTATTTGCTCCACCATAACCTGTTAAAGTTTGTTTAATCTGATTTGGAGTATATTCTGAAATTGGAATTTTCGATTGTTGAGCTACCAAAATAGCCACACCACGAGCCTGAGCGACCGAAATTGCCGTTGTTACGTTTTTCGAAAAAAACAGTTTTTCAATTGAAACCTCATCTGGATTAGTTTCTGCAATAATCTCTTTCAAGCCGTTATAAATTTCTTCAAGCCGAATTTCAATTGGTGTATGAGCTGGAGTTGAGATAACACCACCAGTCACCATTTTTAAGGGCTTACCAATCTGGCAATCTACAACACCAAACCCCAAAATTCCAGTTCCAGGGTCAATTCCTAGAATTCGCCGCTTTTTCATTTTTTACCTTTTGAAAATTTCGCAAAAATATCTTTTCGAAATTCGAAAAATAAAATTGCTAAAAATACTAAAATCACAACAGCGATAATCAACCAACCAGTGAATTCGGCCTGTTTAGATTTTTCTTCATCTTTTTTCACATCATCAC
>CAUUHI010000044.1:0-5454 GCA_963544935.1 uncultured Saccharimonas sp. (SeqCode)
AACTCCTGGCCTCTTCCATGGCAAGGAAGCGCTCTAACAACTGAGCTAAACCCGCGTATGTTTTAATTTTACCAAAAAACATTATTCAAGTCAACACTTTCCATTAAAATTCTTTCAAAAAATCAATAATCCAAGTTTTATATTTCGAAAGCTTATCTATATATATAAATTCATTCTGGTGATGAGCTTCATCCCATTCACCAGGACCAAAAACAACTACTTGAGCATTTTTCAACCCATTCACAAATTCACCTTGGTCAGTTGCTCCTGGGCTAACCATAATCGATTTTTCACTTAATTTTGAAACCTTCAAAATATTTTCAATAACCCTTGATTTTTTTGAAACAAGGCTTGGAGGAACCGGCTCACTATGATACTCCCACTTAAAATCATATTTTTCAGCCAATGAATTGAAGGCATTTTCAAAATCAGAGTCGAGTTCAGGCGTGGTTCGAACATCTAGAATCAATTCAGCAGAAGGTGCAGTTTTATTTGGACTTTTATCTTCACCAGATTTTAATGAAGTTGGAACCAAACTTGGCGAACCTAAAAAATCGTTCGAAAAACTTTCTTGCCAATTTTCAAAAATATCATTGATTTGTGACAGAAAGGATGAAGCTTTCGAAAGTGCAGATTTCCGAAAATTCGCCTGTTGTGAAGCATGGCCACTTTCACCTTTAAATTTCAATCGAACAAAACGATTTCCACGATGACCAATTTCAATATTTTCACAATTTGTCGGTTCGGCAATTACTCCAAAAAATTCGCTATAATCAAATTCTTTTCGTTCATTCAACCATTTCACAAAATTTCGACTTCCACAGCCATCAATTTCTTCATTCGAAACTGCAACCAGCCAAAGATCAAAATTACTTTCGAAATTATTTTCTTTGGCAAATTCAAGACCAGCAATAAATTGAGCTGCTAGTCCACCTTTCATATCACTTGCACCCAAGCCAATAATTTTTCCGTTAATTTCAGTTGCTTCCCAAGGTGATTTCCCCCAAGCTCGCAAATCACCAGCTGAAACGGTATCAATGTGCCCCGTCAGAATAATTGCCCGACTGCTTTTCGAAAACTCATTTCCATTTGTTCTAATTTTTAAAACACCAGCCGCAAAATCTTCATTTTGCCAAACCTCGGCCGAATTCTCCCGCAAAAAATCTGCCAAAAATTCTAAAATCTCCATCTCATTTCCAGAAACACTCTCGATTTCAATAAGTTTTTTTGTTAGCTCAATTTCGTTCATTTCAACCTCTATAAAATCTCAATTATTTTATCGCTTATCTTTGCTTCAATGGTTTGCACTTTTTTGATTTTGCAAACCTCGCCTTCAATTTGAATTACAATATTTTGCGGTTTTCGAAAAGCTATCTCTACACGATCGGCCCTTTTAAGCGGAATTTTACCAAAAAAACCTTTCATTAAAAACGGAGAATTCCGTATAAGCCCTGCTGAATTTAAGACTTCAAATCCAAAATTATCGCTATCTTTTTTATTAATTGAGCTTCGCATAATCCTCGCCATCCTTGGCCCATTCATAAAAACAATATCAGTTGGATTTTGTGGAATATTTAAAAAATCTTCATCATTAATTTTAATTTTCGAAAGATTTAAAATGTGACTACGGCAATGTTTAAAATAAAATCGCGTTGCAGCAGAAAGCGAAAGAATTAAACGTATATTTCGATTATAAACCTTTTTCAAAACCTTTCGGATTCTTCCCCCTTCGAAAATTTCAGCCATTTCAGCAGTCAAGCCAACCGTTGCATAAAGTGGCGCATATCTAAAAAATTCACCATTAATTCTTAATTCAATTGGTCTAATTTTAGCTTGAACCTTTAGTGTTTCGAAAGACTTAATCGCTGCTTTTCCGCTATTTTTCGAAAAGCTATGAGCATAATCGTTAAAGTTCCCGAATCCTGTAAATTTGATTTTTATGTTCTTTTTTCCAGAAATAGCCACAGCATTTGCTGCAATATGTGCCGTTCCATCACCGCCAGCAACTAGAATAATATCATCATCTTCCAAACCTTTTGCCATTTCATGAGCGTTTTCCATAGGTGAAGTTGGCTGAATTTCAAAAGTTTTAAAACTGCCTTTTTCGAAATGAGTTTCATCTAAAAAAGGTAAAATCTTTTTTCGAATCAGTTCGAAACCGCTTGAACGAGGATTCACAACAAGTGTAAGATTTTTCTTCATATTGGTATTATTTTACCATATTTTTGTTTTTTCAACAAATATAAGCTTATTTCTTCTTTAGTTCAAGTGTTCTTGGAGCAACAAATCCAATCAAAACAATCGCCATCAAAACTGCGAAACCGCACATAATTGACGGAATTCCTTCAATAGTAGAAGGATTTACAATATTCACAATTGTTGTTGGTAAAATAAACGCAACATACCCACTGATCAACCATTTTAAAGCTGATATTTTTCGAAGATTTTCGCTATTTATAATTTCATTAAGTTTTTTAGAACGTGAAATGAATATTCGCAAAATTCCACGATTATTTTCTCTTGACATCTTCGAAATCTGGCTCCAACAGAAAAATACAGCTACAAAAAGCCAGCCATAATAATAAAGCGTATAAAGTAATGTCGCAACTCCATTTGGTGTATTAAAAACTGAATAGTTCGCTCGACAAGTATTTTCTCCGGTAAAAACGCTTTTGCTTACGAATACAAAATAAATCGAAAAAAGCACACAAGTCAAATAAGAAGTTTTCACCAAAATACCTGATTTTTTACCAGAAATTTCGTGCGCTAAATGTAGACCTAGTGGCGGTAAAAGCGTTATTGCAAGATAGCCAAACCTAGCCCAATCCATTCCAGAAAAATGTTCCGTTCCGCAAACCATAAATTCAGCCGCTTGAAAGCCTGCCAAACTCATTAAAAGTAAAATTATCAGTGTGCTAATTTTACTTGGCTTATATTTAAAAATTGTAAACGCCGCTGAAAAACTTTCGAAAATAAAAGTAATTAACATTACGGTTGGCGAGAAACAATAAAGTCTAGATGATTTTTTATTCATAATATTTAAAATTTTATATTAAAATCAATAAAAAATCAATAAAAAATACCAAAAATGAGCGTTATCATCAGCTTTTAGATAAAATTCTGAAAAGAATATTTTTATTCTTCAATTGTCATTTTTAAGCGGTTCAAAGAATATCCGCCAGAATTATTCTGAATAAAACTATAAATATATTTATTGTCATTAGAAAGCGTAAATGGAAGATTTGAAACTGCCCGCGAAAGAATCTGTTTGTTCATTCCATCAAAATCATAAATTGCCATTCTTTCACCTTCAAAATCACCCAAAATAAAATCATCAAGCCATTTTATCTTACCATCATTTGATACCAAGAATTGATATTCATTCCGCGTTTCAATATCAAAAGAATAAACATTTTTGCTCTTTTTCGCAACTAGAATCCGAGACTCGCCATTTAGCTTTAAATAATCTGGCGAGAATTTCAAATTAAGCGTTTTGGTTAAATGCATTTTTTCTGTCCAGCTAGCAGATTTATAAATATCAATTTTTGAATCTTGCCCAATATAAACGTAACTTTCTCGATAATATCGCCCAATCGCAATCTTTGGTTGATTTTTGATATTTTTTGCAATTTCAATATTTTTATCATTTTTTCGAAGACCGACCGAAAAATCATTACTAGTTGTTTTTTTCTCAACATAAACAATATTCTCTTTGTCATAAAGTTCAAAATCAACAACATCACTTAAAATTGCTGCAGAAATTGTACTATTCGAAAGATTGATTTCTCGTAAATCCGATCCGGAAATTCCAATAAGTTTAGTTAATTCATCATTTGAAGGTATAATTTTCGAAAAATCAATATGGAATTTTTGAGTTAAATTAATAGATTCATCTGGATTTTCAAAATTCAAAATAAGCCATTCAAGTTTATTGCCATTTTTAAAACTTAAGAGTGCTTTTTTATTATCGTTTGAAGCTTTCAAAAATTGCAAATTTTCTGCAATTTTATAAAAATTGGTTTGGTTTATACTTTTATTATTTTGCGAATCGCGCTCAAAAATATTCGAGTTAAAATTAATTCTTAAGATTTTTGGCTCCCTTAAAGAAATATCAATTAACCAAAAAGCCGCTTCACCATTGTTGTCTTCAGAAATTACAAAAATCTTCTTTTTATCTGGTGAAACTTGAGCAGATTTTAAATTTAAAATATTTAGAAAACTCTTTTCATTAAGTTGTTTTGGAACTAATCTTGCATAATTTATCCACAAGATTTCACCAACTTTAACTTCAGCACGCCGCCACCAAGTTTTATAGCCTTCTTTCCAAATTGAAAATTCGTGATTTCCTGGTTTTGCGAGTACTTTTGTAGGTGTTCCTTCTGGCAATTTTTTTTTGTCAATTTCGGCAATCGAATTCAAAACTGAAGAATTAAATTGAACTAAACCAGTTTGTTGAACTTCAAATTTCTCATCAAGCCGCCAGCCTTGTGTTAAGAAAACTAAAATTAAAACAATACCAAAAATAGTTGCCGTCATCGCAAGGTTTTTAAAGAAGACGAGTGCATTTTCCTTCTTTCGAGAAATCTTCATATTAGAATAATTATACCATAGTTTGGCCATTTTTAGCAAATAATATTTTTTGAGATAAAACTCTTGCGAAAGGCTTTTTTTGGTGCTAAAATGGAAATATGGAATATATAATTAAAGACATTAAAGGACGACAAATTTTAGACTCTCGCGGCAACCCAACAGTTGAGGCGGATGTAATCTTGGAAGGTGGCGCTCTTGGTCGAGCGGCGGTTCCAAGTGGAGCATCAACAGGTTCAGGTGAAGCTCTTGAACTTCGCGACGGTGGTTCAGCTTTCGGTGGAAAAGCTGTAACAAAAGCTGTTTCAGCTGTAAACAATCAAATTCGTGAAGCCCTAATCGGCAAGAATGCTGAAGATCAAGAGGCAATCGATAACATCATGATTGAACTTGACGGCACAGACAATAAATCTTCCCTTGGAGCAAATGCAATTTTAGCGGTTTCACTTGCTACTGCAAAAGCTGTTGCAAATGCAAAAGGTGTAGAACTTTGGCAATATATCGCCGAAAAAACAAATTCTGAGCCAAATCTTCCGCTTCCAATGATGAATGTGATGAATGGCGGCGCACATGCTGGCTGGGCAACTGATATTCAAGAATACATGATTATGCCAGTTGGCGCAAAAACTATTTTCGAAGCGGTTCAAATGGGTGCAGAAACTTTCCACGCTTTAGCAAAAGTTTTAAAAACTAAAAATTACCCAACAGCTGTTGGTGATGAAGGTGGTTACGCTCCAAAAGTTCAAAATGGTAATGAAGAACCACTTCAATTGATTTCAGAAGCTATTAAAGACGCTGGATATGAACTTGGTAAAGATATCGCCTTTGCTTCAGACCCAGCTTCAAGTGAATTCTATAAAGAAGAAA
>CAUUHI010000045.1:0-5262 GCA_963544935.1 uncultured Saccharimonas sp. (SeqCode)
GCGATTTTTACTTTCGATGAAAATTCTTCCAATATATTCGCCTAAAATTCCAATTGAGAGGAGTTGAATTCCACCAAGAAAAAGAATTACTGACATAATTGAAGTATAACCGTCACCAGTTGGAACGCCGAAAAGTGGGCGAATTAGTAAAAAAGCGATCCACAAAAATGCAGCAATTGAGATGAAAAATCCTGTAATTGTAGCAATGCGAAGTGGTGCAACAGTAAAACTGGTGATTCCTTCAATTGCGAGATTGAAAAGTTTTGCATAATTCCATTTTGTTTCGCCAGCTACACGCGCATCACGCTTATAAGTAATTTCTTTCTTTCGAAAACCAACCCAAGAGAACATTCCTTTGGTGTAACGGTTGGTTTCGCGGAGAGTTTTTAGGGCTTCAACTGCACGGCGGTCGAGAAGTCGAAAATCGCCAGTGTCGCGTTGAATTTCAATTTGTGAAATTTTATCAAGTATGCTGTAGAACCATTTCGAAGTTTGCTTTTTAAGCCAAGTTTCACCATCACGAGATTCACGTTTAGCATAAACATCATCAAAACCTTCTTCCCAAAGATTGATCATTGCAGGAATTAATTCTGGTGGATCCTGTAGATCTGCATCAATAATCACTAATGCGTCTCCTTTTGCATAATCAAAACCTGCCAGCATTGCATTTTCTTTTCCAAAATTTCGGCTTAAATTAATGTAGGAAATTCGCGAATCTTTTTGGCTTTCACTTCTAATAATTTCCATTGTTTTATCTTTTGAACCGTCATTAATAAAAAGAAATTCAAAATCATATTTTGAAGTGTTTTTTGCTAAAAGGTTGAGCCTTTCGAAAAGTTTTGGCAGAGCTTTTTCTTCGTTATAAGCTGGAATCATGATTGTGATGAGTTTCTTCATAGTAATTATATTATAGCACAAAATCACCAAAAAATATAACCAAAATGTTGAAATTTTATTTGGCTTATGCTAAAATTGGTTTAGGAGAAATAAAATGAAAATAAACACACAAAATACTAAAAAAACTAAAACTATTATTTTTGCTGCATTTGTAATTTTGCTGGTCGCTGGTGCTGGCGGAATTTTCTGGTGGGTAAATTCAAATTCTCAAAAAAATAATGAGAAAAAAGAAGAAAATACTTTAAAAGTTGAAGAGAAAAAAGAAGATTCAAAAAAATCTGAAGAAACTAAAAAACAAGAAGCTGCGAAGGAAATCATTAATTCAAAAACTAAAAATAATAATACTGATCGTGCTGAAGGAACTATTGAATCCTCGGGTTATACAAATTTTCCAACTTATACAACTGTACAAGTTGAAGATGGTACAGTTCGTGTAGCTGGGCAGATTTCAGGGCTTCTTTATGACGATGGAAATGGCAAATGTTCATATACTCTAACGCATTCTGATGGAACTAAAATTGAACTTTCAACCGAAATTTTAGAGAGTCCAAATAATAAATACTGTAAGGCAGTTTCGAAAAAAATTAGTGATAGTGAATTTAAAACTGGAAAATGGACAGCAATAACAACTTATAAAAATTCAAAACAAAAGCAAGAAGGAAGATCGGATGCTCAAAGTTTTACAATCGAGAAGTAGAAAATTTAAAAAGTCAATTTTAATTGGTGTGCCAGTTGTGGCGGTTATTGTTTTTAGTGCTTTAGCTGTACTTAGAAATCTTTCTAACGCTGTTAGAGCAACTGATTTCAATCCTGGCCGAATTATTGACGACAGTATTTTTTATAATAAAGATGCAATGAACGTGCAACAAATCCAAAGCTTTTTAAACAAGCAAATTGGTATTTGTGATACTTGGGGTACTGGCCCTTCTGGAAAAAATGATGGCAGAACCGCTGCCCAATTTGCTGCTGCACAAAATTCAAATTATTGGCATAAACCTCCATATGTATGCATAAATAATTATCATGAAAATCCAAATACTGGTGAAACTTCTTTTGAAAAAGGTGGCGGATCTTTCGAAGGCGGAATTTCGGCGGCACAGATTATTTATGATGCAGCTCAGAAATATGGAATCAATCCGCAAGTTTTGTTGGTTTTACTAAAGAAAGAATCTCTCAATTTACTAGATGATAATTGGCCAGTAAAAACTCAATATAAATATGCGATGGGTTATGCTTGCCCAGATTCTGGCCCTGGATTTTCTGCTGCTTGTGCGGATTCAAAAGCTGGTTTTTATAAACAAATGACTTTGGCGGCTTGGCAGTTAAAATATTATAAAGACCATCATAAAGATGGTGGCTATTCGCTGAAGCTTGGATGGAATAATATTCAATATTCACCAAATCCAGCTTGTGGTACAAAACGTGTTAATATTGAGAATGTTGCAACTTTAAGTTTGTATATTTATACGCCGTATGTTCCAAATGATTCAGCGCTAGCAAATTATCCGGGAACTTCACATTGTGGAGCTTATGGAAATCGTAATTTCTTTATGTTCTTTAACCAGCTATTTGGTTCAACTCTTGAAATTAAAAGAATACATAGTGGAATATATGAAAGATACATTGAGCTAGGTGGTGAAAAAGGATATCTTGGTGATGTAGATTCTGAATTTTTCAAGACCGATAAATCAATATTCCAAAGGTTTAAAAATGGTTTCATAATTGGAAGCGACAGTACTGGATATTGGGAAAACTATGGTAAAATTAGACAAAGATATTCTGAGCTAGGGTATGAACATGGTAAGATGGGACTACCACTATCTGGATATTTTAACACTATTAATAATGGTCATGCGCAAAAATATCAGAATGGTTTCATAATTGGAAGCGACAGTACTGGATATTGGGAAAGCATTGGTTTAATTAGAGAGAAGTATGCTCAATTAGGTTATGAACATGGTAAGATGGGATTACCTATAACACAAGAATTTTCAACTATTCAAGGTGGATGGTTCCAGAAATATCAGAATGGTTTTATTATAGGTAGTCCAAAATCTGGATATCATGAAAGTTATGGTAAAATACGCGAACGCTGGAATAAGATTGGTAATGAAAAAGGTGCTTTAGGATTTCCTACTAGTGATGTTATTGAAGAAAAAGGTTATAAGATACAACACTACGAGAAAGGTGATATTATAGGAAACGATAATTTAGGATATTGGGAAATTCAGGGTGATGTATTTAAATTCTATAATTCATTAAATGATACGCAAAAAGATAAACTCGGCTTGCCATTAAAGAATGAAGCATGGAATAATGGTAAATGGACTCAGTATTTTGAAAGAGGATTAATTACGGGCGTTGGTGATAAATATATATTAAAATAGATAAATAGCAGTTAAAACAGCAGAGATGCTGTTTTTTCTTATTGAAAATAATCTAGAAAGTTAGCTAGTTTTCAGGTGTTAAAAACAGTTTAGTGTTGGAGTGTTAGGCGATATATGATATAATTAAAAGCATAATGATTAAAATAGGATTTTTTGAAAAGAGGAATCGGGTTTTACTTGCAGAACTCGTTAAAACAGATTTTAAGTTAAGATACCAAGGCTCAGCTTTAGGAATTTTATGGTCAGTTCTTAAACCGCTTATGATTTTTGTGGTGATGTATTTTATATTTGTAAAATTCTTGCGAATTACTGATCCTTCAATTCCAAACTATGCAATAACTCTACTTCTTGGTCTCTCTCTTTGGGGATTTTTTACCGAAGCAGTTACTTTAGGGATGAATTCGATTGTCGCCCGTGGTGATTTGATGCGAAAAATTAATTTTCCAAAATATATCGTGATTATTTCTTCAATGGTGAGCGCTTTAATTTCACTTTCAATTAATCTTTTGGTGGTTTTAGCTTTTGCAATTTTTGCTGGTGTAAAATTCCAATGGTCTGTTTTAATTTTGCCATTTAACATTATAATTCTTTTTGCTACAGCTTTTGGTTTAGCGTTAATTTTATCAACTCTTTATGTTAAATTCCGTGATATTTCGCATATCTGGGAAGTCTTTATGCAGATTTTAGTCTATTCAATGCCAATTATGTATCCAATTTCAATGGTTACAAAAGTTTCAATTTTTGGAGTTTCGATTGCGAAAATCATGATGCTTAACCCGATTGCGCTTGCGATTCAAGATATTCGTCACAATTTGATCGCTCATGAAACACCAACTTTCTGGACACTTTTCGAAAATTACTGGTTTGCGTTAATCCCGATTTTGATCACAACTTTATTAGTAGTTTTTGGTCTATGGTATTTTAATAAAAATTCGAAAAAATTTGCGGAGATTATGTAATGGGAAAATACGCTTTAGAAGTAAAAAATGTTTCAAAAAGTTTTCGTTTACCAACAGAACAGGCGAGTGGTATTAAACAGGCTTTTGTAAACTGGACTAAGGGAATTAAAGGCTATAAAGAACAAAAAGTTCTTAAAGATATTTCATTCAAGGTCAAAAAAGGTGATTTTTATGGTATTGTTGGGCGAAATGGTTCAGGAAAATCTACATTACTTAAAATTATTTCGCAAATTTATACGCCAGAGAATGGTACGGTAAAAGTTGACGGAACTTTAGTTCCATTTATTGAACTTGGTGTTGGGTTTAATCCGGAGCTTACTGGCCGTGAAAACATCTATTTGAATGGTGCACTTCTTGGATTTTCGAAAGAAGAAATTTCTGCAATGTATAATGAAATTGTGGAATTTGCTGAGCTTGAAGAATTTATGGATCAGAAATTAAAGAATTATTCTAGCGGAATGCAAGTTCGTTTGGCTTTTTCGATTGCGATTAAAGCTCAAGGTGATATTTTAGTGTTGGATGAAGTTTTAGCAGTTGGTGATGAAGCTTTTCAGCGTAAATGTAATGATTTTTTCGAAAATATTAAGAAAGATAAAACTAAAACTGTTATCTTAGTTACACATTCAATGGCGGATGTTAAAAAATATTGTAATAATGCTATTTTTATTGCAGACGGTATGATAAGTGAATCTGGTGATGTTGATAAAGTTGCTGAGAAATATATAGCTTCCAACCTAGACACGCTTAATTCGCGCAATATTCATAATTCTACTACTGATGATAATTCTTCCTCAATTAAAATTGTTGGGAATAAACCAATTATTCATCATGGTGAATATTTTGAGGCTGATATAGAATATTCGTATGGCGGTGATGCTGAATTATATATTGCTTATACTCTTCAAGATGAAGGTAGAGGTGGTAGAGTATATGATAGTGGTCATGTAAAGGTTTCTTCAGATAATTCAGTATTTAATATTAGTATTTCTTTAGACAACTTTAATTCTACCGACTTTAGG
>CAUUHI010000046.1:0-5219 GCA_963544935.1 uncultured Saccharimonas sp. (SeqCode)
ACTTTTCGGGTTCGTGGTGATACGATTGATATTTTTACGGCTGGCTCAGATTTAGCGGTGCGAGTGGAATTTTTTGGCGATGAAATTGACCGCTTGATTATATTGAATCCACTTACGGGCGAAATTCTAGAAAAGCCACAGTTTTTTGATATTTTTCCAAATTCACATTATGCTACGCCAAAGGAAATTATTGATCGAGCGATTCCGCAAATTGAGAATATTTCGAAAAAAATAAGAAGTTTTTGGAAGCTCAACGCCTAACACAGCGCACTAAATATGATCTAGAAATGCTCCGTGAAACTGGATTTGTAAAAGGGATTGAAAATTACACGCGCTATTTAACTGAGCGTTCGGCTGGTGAACAACCGGCAACTTTGCTTGATTATTTTCCTGATGATTTTTTGCTTTTAGTTGATGAATCGCATATGACTTTGCCGCAAGTTCGCGGAATGTTTAATGGCGACCGTGCTCGCAAAACAGTTTTGGTGGATAATGGCTTTCGTTTGCCGTCAGCACTAGATAATCGGCCGCTAACTTTCGAAGAATTCTATAAACATATCAATCAGGCAATTTACGTTTCAGCAACTCCTGGTGATTTTGAACTCGAACATTCGCCGAAACCAGCTCAGCAGGTAATTCGCCCAACAGGTTTGCTTGATCCTAAAATTGAAGTTCGAAAAATTGAAGGTCAAGTTGATGATTTAATGGAAGAAATTCGAAAGCGAATTTCGAAAAATCAGCGCGTTTTGGTGACAACTTTAACCAAGCGAATGGCGGAAGATCTGAGCGGATTTTTAGAAGAAAATGGTGTGAAAACAGCATACATTCATAGCGAAATTGACACGTTGGAGCGTGGTGATATTTTGCGTGATTTACGTAGTGGAGTTTATGATGTTTTGGTAGGAATTAACCTTTTGCGTGAAGGCTTAGACTTGCCAGAAGTCTCACTGGTAGCAATTATGGATGCCGATAAAGAAGGCTTTTTGCGCTCAGAAAGTGCGTTGATTCAAACAATTGGGCGAGCAGCTCGGCATGAAGAAGGAAGAGTAATAATGTATGCTGATAAAATTACACGATCAATGAAGATTGCGATTGATAAAACGAATCGGCGGCGAGAAATTCAACAAAAATATAATTTCGAAAACGGAATTACGCCAAAAAGTGTGGCTAGTGAGATTAGTGAAGGTTTGCGCGCGATTATTCCGCAAAAAGACAAAAAGCCAAAATTGGATTTGCGAAAAATTCCGCGTGAAGAATGGGAAAATTTGCTACGAGATTTAACAAATCAAATGAATCTTGCTAGCGCGAATTTGCTTTTTGAGGAGGCAGCTGATTTGCGAGATCAGATTGCGGATATTCGAAAAAAGATGGCGAAATAGGAGATTCATGAAATTTATTAGCAAAAAAGACAAGAGTTTCCTTAAGATGGTTGTAGTTATTCTGTTTGTTGTTTGGAGTTTAGTTCTTTCAGTTGGAATAATTTTTCTTCACTAAAGAGTTGATGAAATGGTTAAAGATTCTGGCGAAATTAATGTAAATCAAATTATATAAACGAGCTAAATCAACGAATCGAAAAAAAATGAGAAAAATAAACTTAAAGGCTTCCAGTTTTTGGGAGTTTTTACTTTAAAAATCTTTCGAAAAGTGGTATACTTAAGTGTATGGAAAAAATATCAAAAGATGAAGTTAAACACTTGGCAGAACTTTCGAGCATTTCGCTAAGTGAAGAAGAAATTTTGAATCTTCGAACTGATTTGGGAAATATTGTTGAATATATCGAGCAACTTAGCGAATTAAACACAGATGGCGTTGAACCAACTTATTCGGTTTCGAAAAATCAAAATATTTGGCGAGAAGATGAAATTGATGATTATGGTGTAAAACGAGATGAACTTTTAAAGTTAGCGGGTGAAAATGTTGAAGACAATCAGGTAAAAGTTCCAAAGGTTTTGTAGGAGAATTATGACGAATATTTTTGAAATTAGAGAGCAAGTTCTATCTGGAAAGAAAACTGCAGTTGAGTTTGTTAAAGAAGCTATTTCGAAGGCAAAAAATGCTGAAAAATTCAATGCTTTTACGAGCTTGACCGAAGAGCGAGCTTTAGCGCGAGCGCAAGAAATTGATGATAAGATTTCAAAAGGTAAAGAAGTTGGTGAACTTGCAGGTGTTCCTTTTGTGGCGAAGGATAATTTTTTGGTATTTGGTTCACCTTCAACAGCTTCAAGTAAAATGTTGAAAGATTTCGAAACGCCGATTCAGGCAACTGCGGTTGAAAAACTTGAAAAAGCTGGTGCAATATGTATTGGAAAATCAAACTTAGATGCTTTTGCTCACGGTGGTTCAACTGAGAACTCAGCTTTTGATGTGACTAAAAACTCAGTTGATGAAACGCGGGTTGCGGGTGGTTCATCTGGTGGCTCGGCGGTAATTACTGCGCTTGATATTGTGCCATTTGCGCTTGGAACTGATACTGGTGGTTCAATTCGCCAGCCAGCAAGTTTTAACGGTGTCTATGGCGTAAAACCAACTTATGGCACAGTTTCACGATTTGGTGTGGTGGCAATGGCCTCTTCAACTGATACGATCGGTGTTTTCGCAAAAACTGCCAAAGAAAGTAACCTCGTGATGCGCATCATGGCTGGTCTTGACGCGCGTGATGCGATGACTTTGCCTGATTTTTGGCAAGAAGAGCAAGTTTCAAAAAAGGTAAAAATTGGCGTAGTTAAAGAATTTCTTAGTGAAGGCGTTGACCCGGAAGTCAGAAAAATAACTGAAGACTATATTGAGAAAATGCGAAAAGCTGGGCATGAAATTGTGGAGGTTTCTCTACCGATGAGTAAATATTCGCTCGCTATCTATTATATTATTGTTCCAGCTGAGGTCTCTTCGAACTTAGCGCGATATGATGGAATTCGTTATGGTTTACGTTCAAAATCTGCTCAAAACTTGGGCGAGGTTTTCGGTAAGTCTCGTGATGAAGGTTTTGAAGCTGAAAATAAACGCCGAATCATGATCGGCTCATATGTTCTATCGAGTGGATTTTATGATGCGTATTATTCGAAGGCGCAAAAAGCTCGCACGCTTTTGATTAATGAATTTAACAAACTTTTTGAAGAAGTTGATTTTTTGGTTGGCCCTGTTGCACCAACCCCTGCGTTTAAAATTGGTGAAAATGCGCATGATCCAGTAAAAATGTATCTAGCTGATATCTTGAGCGTACCAGCTTCACTTGCTGGGCTTCCTGCGGTTTCTGTTCCAGCTGGTAAAACTGAAAATGGCTTACCGGTTGGTGTTCAAATTATTGGAAATATGAAATCAGATGCAAAAATTCTAGCTTTGGCTGATGAATTGGAGAAAAACTAATGGATTTAGTAATTCTTTCGGTTTCTATTTTGATTTGTGCTGCACTTTTGTTTTTCTTTATTGGAATTACAAAAACTGAAAAAATACAGCTTGATAAATTAAAGTTTCAGGGCGATTGGCTAAAAATAGAAAATTCAATCAAAAAAGATGAACCTGCAACTTGGCACTTGGCGTTAATTAATGCCGATAAACTTGTTGATACAGCGATGCGGGAGCTTCGAATTTCCGGCCAAACGATGGGTGAGCGGCTGAAGAATTCAAAAGATAAATTTTCAAGTCCGAATTCAATTTGGCACGCCCACAAACTTCGAAATGTGGTTGCACATGAGAATGATGCACAAATTAATTTTGATCAAACTCGCCGAGCAATGAATAGTTTTAAACAAGCTTTGAAAGATTTAGGAGCAATTTGATGGAAGATATTTTAAAAAAATATGAAATGACAATTGGGATTGAATGTCATGTTCAGCTAAAAACTAAAACCAAGCTTTTTAGTGGTAGCGATAATGACGCGCGTGTAAAATCGCCGAACGAAGCAACTTCGCCGATTGATTTTGGCTTGCCAGGAATGTTGCCGGTTCTAAATAAAGAGGCGGTTCGCTTAGCGGTGCGAGCTGGAAAAGCGCTGAATGCGAAAATTGCTAATGTAAGCCGATTTGACCGCAAACATTATTTTTACCCAGATTTGCCGAAGGGTTATCAAACATCGCAGCTTTATCAGCCAATTATTGGTGAGGGTGAGATTATTGCGCCACTTCCTAGCGGTGGTGAAGTAAAAGTTAGAATTGAGCATGCTCATCTTGAAGAAGATGCTGGAAAACTCACTCATTTTGGTGATCATTCTTTAGTTGACCTAAATCGCGCCGGAACTCCTTTAATTGAAATTGTGTCAATGCCTGATATTCATTCCGCCGAAGAGGCACGTGCTTATGCTGAAGAACTTCATAAGCGAATGGTTTTTGCGGATGTTACAAATGGTGATCTATATCAAGGTAATATGCGTTTTGATGTAAATATCTCAGCGCGAAAATTTGGTGATGAAAAACTTGGAACGCGAACTGAAATTAAGAATTTAAATAGCTTTCGAAGTGTTGAACGAGCGGCTCAATATGAATTCGAACGCCAAGTGAGATTGCTTGAAAAAGGTGAGAAAATTAAGCAGGAAACTCGCGGTTGGCTTGACGACGAGCAAAAAACAGTTTCGCAACGAAGTAAAGAAGAGGCTCAAGATTACCGATATATGCCCGATCCAGATATTCCACCGATTGTTTTAAGTGATGAAGAAATTTTGAAAATGCAGGCGCAATTTCCGATTATGCCAGATTATTTCCGTGAAAAATTTAGTGTTTTTGGGCTTGATAGCTCTGTAGTTGAGTATGCTTTGAGCGATTATCGAATTGCCGAACTACTCCTTGCAACTTGGGGTGATGGTCCTTGGCTGAATGGACAAGAGAATGCAATGGAGGCTATTAGAGAATTCTTGCCAGAATATACACTTGAAGAGCATAAAGAAAACATGAAGCGAATTTTCAACTGGTTTGCTTTAACACCAAGCGAAGAACTTGATTTAGAAAAACTTTATAAAGGTTATCTTGGTCCTCGTCGATTGACCCTTTTAGCTCATTTAGTTCAGGAAAAGAAAGTAAGCTCTAATGGTGGTCATCAAATTTTCTTGGCAATGCTTGATGATGAAAATCTAGAGTTTATGCCAGAAAAGATTGCCGAAAAAATGAATTTACTTCAAGTTTCGGATGAGGGTGCTATTGCAAAAATTGTTGATGAAGTAATGAGTGATGCAGCTTCACAAAAAGCGATTGAAGATATTCGAAGCGGTAACGATAAAGCAATTGGTTTTT
>CAUUHI010000047.1:0-5190 GCA_963544935.1 uncultured Saccharimonas sp. (SeqCode)
CTGCACTTGCGTTTAAGATTGCAACTGACCCATTTGTTGGAAAACTTGTATTCGTACGTGTTTATAGTGGTAAAATTACTGCCGGTTCATACGTTCTTAACACAATGACTGGTAAAAAAGAACGAATCGGACGAATCGTTCGAATGCACGCCGATAAGCGTGAAGAAATTTCAGAAGTTACTGCTGGTGACATTGCCGCTGTTGTTGGTTTGAAAGATGTTACAACTGGTGCAACTCTTTGTGATTTGAACCATGGTGTAATTCTTGAAGGTATCGAATTTGCTGAACCACCAGTCTCGATTGCGGTTGAGCCAAAAACTAAAGCCGACCAAGAAAAAATGGGAATCGCTCTTCAACGACTTGCTGAAGAAGACCCAACTTTCCGAGTTCACACAGACGAAGAAACTGGTCAAACAATTATGTCAGGAATGGGTGAGCTTCACCTTGACATCTTGATTGACCGAATGAAGCGTGAATTTAACGTTGAAGCTAATGTTGGTGAGCCACAAGTTGCCTTCCGTGAAACTATTCGTGGAACTGCTGAAGCTCAAGGTAAGCACGCAAAACAATCTGGTGGTCGTGGTCAATATGGTGATGTTTGGATCCGCTTTGAACCAAATGAGCCAGGAAAAGGCTTTGAATTCTTTGATGAAATTAAAGGTGGTGTTGTGCCACAAGAATACCGCAAACCAGTTGAACAAGGTGTGCTTGAAACGCTTGAAGGCGGTGTGATTGCTGGCTACCCGGTAGTTGACGTTAAAGCTACACTTTACGACGGTTCTTACCACGATGTCGACTCGAGCGAATTGGCCTTTAAATTGGCTGGTGCGCTTTCAACTCGTGAAGGTATTAAGAAAGCAAATCCTGTTCTTCTTGAACCTGTGATGAAAGTTGAAGTTACAACTCCTGAAGAATTCATGGGTGATGTGATTGGAGACTTGAACTCACGCCGTGGTCGAATCGACTCAATGGATGATTTGATGGGCGGAACAAAACTTATTCGAGGTTTCGTGCCTCTTGCAAATATGTTCGGCTACACTTCAGACCTACGCTCAATGAGTAAAGGTCGTGCAGCTTCAACAATGGAACTTGCGCAATACGAAGAAGTTCCACCTAACGTTGCACAAGAAATTATCGAAAAGCGAAACGCTAAATAATAATTTCGAAAACTTAAAAACTACCTCTTTCGGGAGGTAGTTTTTGTTTTGCAAAAAATAGATAAATTTGGTAAAATATAATTATTATGGCTAGAGCTGAGAATGCGGAGGATAAAACAAAAGATAATAAAAAATACCTTGCGAGCAATAAGGGTTTACTTGGTGGCGGCTTAATAGAACAAAAATCTTTGAATTCTAAAAAATCTAAAATTTCAACTAAGAATCTAAAAGAATCTAGTGAAAGAAAAATGAGCCCTACTTCTAAAACTGCCATTAAAAATGATCAAAAGCGAAAAGAAAATCTAATTAAGTCAAAAAAGCGAGTTAAAAAATTTGGCGAAGTCTTTACGCCAGAATTTATTGTTAAACAAATGTGTGATTTATGCGAGCCAGCAATTTCGCAAGTAGATAAAAAAGTCTTTGAGCCAACTTGTGGAAATGGTAATTTTCTTGTAGAAATTTTGAACCGAAAACTTAATTCGGTTCCAGATTTTTATGCGAAAATTAAAAAGCAAAAGAACGCTAGAAGTAAAAAAGCTCAGGCTGAGATTTATGAATTTTGCTTAATTTTGGCGATTTCGAATGTTTATGCGGTTGATATTCATGAAGATAATGTTGAAGAATCACGTGAACGCCTAAAAGAAATCATTTATAAACATATTAAAAATATCAAAAACTCGTTCTTTTTTCTTGAAATAATTGATAAAATTCTAAGTAATAATATTATTGTTGGCAATACCTTAACGCAGAAAAATGAGCTTAAATTCTTCGATCTAAAACCTAATTTTGAAGATTTGACTTTCGAAATTTCAGAACATTCACTTCAAGATATTGAGAAAGCTTATTCGAAAACAAAATCTGCAAATCTTGAAAACTTAACAGATGTAATAAGTCAAATGCGAGCATCGCCGTCAAAACTTACACCTAAGAAAACACGGCTAAAAGTAGCAAATAAGAAAGATTAATCGGAGAGTTTAAGATGAGTGATGATAAAAAACAGATCAAAACATTTAAAAAAGTTTATCCACAAATTTATTCATATATTTTGCCAGATAGACACCAAAATGATGGCTGGCAAAAAATTGGCTATACTGAGCGAAAAGATGCTAAAATTCGAATTCGTGAACAAAACGAGACCGCTTCGCATAAAGAACCCTATAATATAAAATGGATTAGACCTGCAAGAAAAAATAACAATGAATGGTTTAAAGATCATGAGCTTCATCGTTATTATCAACAAAATTCAATTCGTAAAGACGAAGGCCATGGTACTGAGTGGTTCTACTTTAATGGTACGCCAGAGAGATCAATAGAGCTTTTTGAAGCTTTTTGCCGAAATGTATTTAGAAATAATGGCGGAAAAGTTGAATATAAATTAAGAGCCGAACAAGAAGAAGCGGTTGCTCAAACTTTAGAATACGCCGCAAATAATCAAACAGTTAATTTCGAGAATCCAAATGAAAAATCGGAATTTCTATGGAACGCTAAGCCGCGTTTCGGTAAAACACTAACAACGTATGATTTTATGAAACGCTTTGGAGCAACAAAAACTCTAATCGTAACTAACCGTCCAGCAATTGCTGATTCTTGGCATAAGGACTATGAGAAATTTATTGATGGTTATTATTTTATTTCAACGGCAGACTCTATTAAAGAGAGAACCTTAACTCGTGAAGAATTTAATCAAATTGAAGGTTTTGGTAAAAAACAAATAACTTTTTTGAGTTTGCAAGACCTGAAAGGCGCAAAAGTTTTTGGTGGAAGTTTTGATAAATTACAATGGGTTGCAGATTTGGAGTGGGATTTATTGGTGATTGATGAAGCCCATGAAGCAGTTGATACCGATAAAACGGACAGGGCTTTTGAAAATATTAAACGCAAATTTACACTTCATCTTTCAGGAACACCATTTAAAGCCTTGGCAGAAGGTAAGTTTAGTAGTGAACAAATTTATAACTGGACTTATCTCGATGAGCAAAAAGCAAAACAGAGTGAGCTTAAAAATGGTCAAGAATCGGGTGATCACATAGATATGCCAGATTTAAGGTTGTTTAATTATAAAATTTCAGATGTTACAGCTAAACAGATCGAAGAAGGTATTGATGTAAATGGGGAGAATATTCCACCAGTTTTTGAGTTTAATGATTTTTTGGCAACCAATTCAAAGAGTGAATTTAAGCGTGAAGCTGATATTTGGCGATTTTTAAACACTCTCACTGAGAATGAAGGTTATCCGTTTTCAACTCCAGAACTTCGCAATGAGCTAAAGCATACTTTTTGGTTTGTAGGAAATCGCGTAAATTCAGCAAAAGCAATGGAAAAATTGCTCAAAAAACACCCAGTTTTTGAAAATTACAAAATTATTTTGGCGGCTGGCGACGGGCGAAGTTTGGATGATGAAAGCTCTGAAGAAGAAGCTGAAGATTTTAGAAAAAATGAGAAAGCCTTGGCACGCGTAAGGAAGGCGATAAAAGAACATGACAAAACCATTACACTTTCGGTTGGTCAGCTTACAACGGGCGTAACGGTTGAAGAGTGGTCGGCAGTACTAATGATGAGTGATGTGAAAAAAGAAACTCTTTATACTCAGGCAATATTCCGTGCGCAAAACCCATATAAATATGAAAAAGACGGCAATCTTTATCGTAAAAAGTCGGCTTATGTTTTTGACTTTTCACCTTATCGTGTGCTTGAAATTTATGACAAACTTGCAAATTCTTTAAGTGAAAAAAGCGCAATTGGTAATATTACAGAAAGTGAGCGGCAAGAAAATGTGGCAGAACTTCTCAATTTCTTCCCAGTTCTTTCGCAAGATGAAAATGGTAAAATGATAGAACTTGATGCTTCGCAAGTATTAACTTTGCCGGCGGCTAAAATGGCAAGTGATATTGTTAAGCGTAGGTTTATCACTAACTTACTATTTAAAGATATTGGTAATGTTTTTAATCTTCCAAGTGAAATCGTTAAAAAACTTAATAAAGTGCAAAATTCGAAAGAAGATGGCACGGCAAATAAAAAAGAAAAACGTGATATTTCCAATAATCATGAGCGAGATGAACAGAAACAAAAAAGAATTTCTGTTAATCGCGATATTATTTGGGGACAAAAGGTTTATGGCGAGCCAATTCGTGAGGCTTTTGAGCGTGCGCAAGAAGATATGGATAGCTTTGAGGAGCAATTAACAGATGCAATTAACGAAGATATTTTGAGCAAACCTATTGCTAAATATGTTGAAGTTTATGCTCCAAGTAAGAAGGAAATCAAAGAACTTGAAGAAAAAATTGTAGAGAAAATCAAAACTGTGAGTGAAGAATTTAAAAATTCGCCTCAAACAGAAAAAGAAAAAACTAAGGCAATTGCTGAGCTTGCAGATTTTGTTGAAAAAGAACTACCCCGCGATATGATTGATAATCGTGAAGAGCAAGCTTATCAAGATGATGCTAAAACCGAGCTTGATATTATTCGTGAAAAGCTCCGAACATTCTCACGAGCAATCCCAAGCTTTGTAATGGCAGCGAAAGATCCTAGAAACCTTACTATAGATAATCTACAAGATGCGGTGAGTGATGAAGATTTTGAAATGCTATTCAATGAACGTGACAAGCTCCACATGCCAGATCGATTCACGAAAGCTGATTTTGTCGAACTACGTGATGGTGGTGACTATGAAGAAAATGGTGAAATTATTCATTTTGATGGCTTTTTTGAAAAATATCGCTTTAATGCGGCGATTCAGGAGTTTGAAAAGAAACGCGAACAACTTGCCGATTATCTAAACAATACAACAAAAGAAGATATTTTTAGCTACATTCCAGCACAAAAAAGCAATCAAATTTTTACGCCGCGCGAAGTTGTAAACAAAATGCTTAATATACTCGAAGCTGAAAACCCAGGGATTTTCTCTAACCCGAACCTCACTTTTTGTGATTTACATACTAAGAGCGGCTTGTTTTTGACCGAAATAGCTAAAAGACTTGACCATGGTTTAGCAAATATAATTCCAGATGAGCAGGCAAGATTAAAGCATATTTTT
>CAUUHI010000048.1:0-5050 GCA_963544935.1 uncultured Saccharimonas sp. (SeqCode)
AATCGATCAAAAAAATAAAAAAAATAGCTTTCGAAAAAATAAAGAAAGCTATTTTGAAGATGGTTTTTTTATAATCACAGATATAAAACAGGCAGTAAAAAATCAAAATCGGGCAAATATTTTTGTGAATGGAAAATATCGTTTTTCGCTAGATATTTTTCAGTTAACTCAATTAAATGTTAAAATTGGATCTAAATTTACAAAAACTGAAATCGAAAATCTTGAACAGCAGAGTGAATTTGGCAAGCTTTATGCTTTAGCTTTAAATTATTGCTTAATGAGGCCACATTCTAAAAAGGAAATTAGCGACTATTTATGGAAAAAAACTTTGAATCGTAAGCTTAAAAATCGTAAAACTGGTGAATTTTATGAAAAAAAAGGAGTTTCGAAAATATCGGTTGAACAAGTTTTAAATCGATTGATTGAAAAAAAATATATTGACGATGAAAAATTTGCTAAATTCTGGGTTGAAAATCGTAATCAAAGAAAAGGAAGTTCAATTAAAAAACTGAAATCTGAATTATTTTCGAAAGGTATTTCTTCAGATATTATTGAACAGGTTTTAGATGAATCAAATCGAAATGACGAGGATGAGATTCAAAAAATAATTTCTAAAAAAGCTAAAAGATATACAGATAAACAAAAACTTATTGCTTATTTAGCTCGACAGGGTTTTTCTTTTGATGAAATTAAAAAGGCAATTTCGAAAGAATAATTTTAATTTCGAAAAGGATTTATATAATTTGGTACAAAATTCTCAGTTTTTTCTGCTCGTTTTTGTGGAGATTCTTCTTTTTCGTTTCGAATTGTGATAACATCATCATTTATCGCAACAATTTGTGATCGATGAATAGTTAGAGTTGGGTCGTTTAATGATTTTAGAAATGGCCGTTTTACGATTAACTGCTGAACTGAAAAATCAGCCAAGCTTAAAGTATAATCAATTATTTTACCAATTTTTGATCCTTTTTCATCTTCGACTTTAAGTCTTAGAATATTAAAATCAAGGTCAATAATTTCTTTAATTTTAATTACATCTGTTGGTAGGATAAAATCTTCACCAGAGTCAATAATAAATCCAACTCTTGAAAGTTCGCGAATATCGGCAATCCGAATCAACATTTCTTCGTTTGAAAAAGAATTAGCTTTTAATTTATAAGCTAAAATTTGTAAATTTTCAGGATTAATAATTGCATTACCAGTTAGAGCAAGTTGTGAGCCAGTTTGTAGCCCCATAATTGGTGTATTTAGTAATTTTGAAGCTAAAATTAACATAATTATTTATAATTCTAACAAATTATTGTTTTAAAATCCAGTTTTTCGCATTAATTCTGGTAGGATTGTCTCATTTTGTAGAACCTTTGCTAAGCCGTCTAATTTCATATTTTTGAAATTATTTGCCGAAAGAATTTCTTTAATTTCAACTGAAGTTGGTTTAATTTGAATTAAATTTTTAATTTCTTTTGAAATCTCACCATTAATTAAACTTAGAACTTCAAAAATTGCAGTATTTCCAGAAAAAGCTAATTCATAATTCTCTTTTTTTCGAATAATTGGTAATTCCAAGATAGCGTTCGGGGAAGTTGAAAGTTTATTTTTTGGGTAAACTTTGTCGCGAAAATCTTTTTCTAATTGGTGTATTTTTGCTCCCGTAGTTTTAAATTCCTGCAAAATTAGTGAAGACTCTTCTTTTGTGATTTTAGTTTTTGAAATTGCTTTTTTCGAAACAGTGCGAATTAAGGTTTGTGAAATCATTCCTAAAACATTCGCGCTAATCAAAAATGGTTCGATTCCAAGATAATTTAAAAATGGGATAATTTCACTTATTTTTTGAACTGGAAGACTTGCGATGATAAATTTTCCTCGCATTGAAGCATCAAAAATAAGCTCAGCAGTTTTAGAATCTTTTAGATTGTCGATATATAAAATATCTGGATTTTGACTCAGAGCTGATTTAGTCATTTCGAAATAATCTAAGCCGATTCTAGGGTTAATTTCGGTCTGGTTAATTCCTGAGATGGTTTTTTCGATATTTTTTTCAATTGTAACAATATTCTTTTCGCTAGAATTTAGTTCATTCAAAATTGAGAAATTAGTTGTATTATTTCCTTCACCAATTGTAAAAATAATTCCACGCGGTTGGCGTAAAATTTGTTGAATTTGTTGTAAGTTTTCACCCCAAAGTCCGATTTCATTAAGTTTTCTAACACTTTTTCGGGCTCGAATTAATCTTAGAGTAACTTTCTCGCCTAAAAAAACTGGAGTTGTGGAAATTCGAATCCGAGCTTCTCCGTGTTGAATTGTGGTAGATTGTGGAAAAGTTTTTTCGCTAAAATTTAAACCGCCAAGATGTTTGAAATATTTGGCTAATTTTGGCAAAAAATCTTTCGAAAATTCATTAACGGTTTTTAAAACGCCGTTAATTCGAAAACGGATTAAAGTTGAATCTTCTCTTGGCTCAATATGAACATCAGTTGCGTGCAGATTTAGTGCATTTTCAATAATACTTTCGGCTGCAAATTTGACTGAATTTTCAAACTTTATCTCTTTAATTTTCGAAATCTTCCCACCTTCTTTCATTGTTTAAATTTTAACATAATCGATTTAAAAACGCAAGTGTGGTAAAATAAATTTATATGAAGAAAATAGTCGTGGCGGTTTCTGGTGGTGTGGATTCGGTAGTTTTGCTGGATTTTTTAGTGCGATTTTTTCGAAATAAAAATGGACAAAAATGGCTTGAAGAAAACTTAATTGTTGCGCATTTTGAGCATGGAATTCGTGGAAGAGAAAGTCAAGAAGACTGTGAATTTGTTCGAAAATTAGCAGAAAAAGATGGATTGAAATTCGAATTTGAACATGGAAATTTGGGCGAAAATTCAAGCGAAGAAAAAGCTCGAAATGCTCGATATTCTTTTTTGCGAAAAATTGCTAAGCGTGAAAATGCTATAATTTTTACGGCACATCATAAGAATGATTTGGCCGAAACTTTTGCATTAAATTTGGCGCGTGGTGGTGGTTGGCGCGCGGTGGCGTGTTTTGATTCTTTAGATATTGAACGGCCTTTTTTACGATTTTCGAAATTAGAAATTCTAAAAATGGCAAAACAGCGAGGTTTAGTTTGGCGAGAAGATTCAACAAATTTTAGTCAAAAATATGCACGTAATCGGATTCGAAAAACTTTGAATTTTAGTGAAAAAGATTTGGAGTCTATTTTTAAAATTTGGCAAAGACAAACTGAACTTCGCCGTGAAATTGAAAAAATAACTCAAGAGATTTTGTTTAAAATTGGTGATGAACAGAAATTTGAACGAGAGTTTTTTTGCACGAATTCGGATGAAGTTTGTTATGAAGTCCTGCGCGAAATTATAATTCGTCAATCTGGAAAAATCCCGCTATCGAAACAGATTTGGAATTTATTGCATGCAATTCGAACTTTTAAAAATGGCTCAAAAACACAAATTTTAGGTGGGCAAGAAGTTATATTTTCAAGGAATTATTGGAGCTTTAATATTGACTAAATATTTAATTTATGGTATAATTTAGATATAATCATATTTTTTAGGGGTGAAAACAAAATGATTAGTAAATATAATCGCGAAAAGGCTATTAAGGCTTTCGAAAGCTCAAGATATAAAGAGCTCGAGGAAATTATCAGCTATGCCGAACCTGATGAAATGTCTTCGGAAGAGTTAGTTCAACTGATCGCTTTTAAGGCTTTAGTTGAACAAAAACTTCATGGGATTTATTGGTCTGATGAAGTGGCTCAACTAGAATTGGAGGCTCTTGATAAGGCTGGTGAGTCAAGTTACCTGTATGTTTTGGCAAAGCTCTCAATCAATAAAGCGCAAATCATTATTAGAAATAAAAAAGATGATAATCGCTTCGAAAGTGCTTTATATCTTCTGTCGTTGGCGGACAAGTGCTTCGCTCAGCTTGAAGGATGTGAACTGGACAAGCTTTTTGTAAAAGACGAAAAACTTCGAACGGAATTCGAGTTTTTGAGGAATACTAAGGGACGTAAAGATATCAAACAGATAGTTAAGGAATATAGAACCCTTGACCGAGAGTTCGATAAATTTGCTGGTGCAGTGGCTAAAACTTGGCAATTAAATGCTGAGTTCCATAGCTTAAGAGCTATGGCTTACTCCGGCTATCCTTATGCTAAAATTTTAGGAAGGATAGTTGCTAGAAAGTTTTATTCTTGTGACAATAAGCTTAAGGCTCTAGCTGCGAGAATATATACCTTAGGTAAAGCCGGATTCTATATTAATGAACTCTTGGCTTGGGCTAGAGGCGAATAGTTCATGAGACTCGATTAGAGAGTCTCTTTTCTTTTTTAGTTGAAAACGCTTTAAAAATTTGTTAAAATAGTAAGAGTTGAATGACCGGAAAGGAAGATAATGAAAGATAAGAAAAACAATAATTTTAAGAAGTTATCCCTGAATGCTATTTTTTGGGTGGTAATTATAGCAATTTTTGGTGGAATTTGGGTAAGCCAGAATATTTTTTCGAATAAATTAAAAGAAGTTGCTATTTCAGATGTAATTTTGCGTGCTAATAAAGGTGAGATTTCGAAACTAGAAATTCAAGGAAATGATGTAAAAATCACTAAAAAAGGTGAGAAGAGAGCTAGCGAAAAATCTGTTAAAGAAAGTGGAACAATCTATGAGCAAGGGCTTGAAAAAGGAAAAACTACTGTTGATGTGATGCCGGTTGATAACTCTTCGGAGATAATTTGGAATTTAACAGTTATGATTGTGCCGGTTATTGTAATTGTAGCTTTCTTTATGTTTATTATGCGTTCGGCGACTGGTCAAAATTCGCAAGCGATGAATTTCGGAAAATCTCGAGCAAAACTTTACGGTGAAGATAAAAAGAAGATTAAATTTGAAGATATTGCCGGAAACGAAAACGCTAAACAAGATTTGTATGAAGTTGTTGATTTCTTAAAAGATCCTAAAAAATATCAAAAAATGGGTGCAAAAATCCCAAGTGGTGTTTTGATGGTTGGAAACCCGGGAACTGGTAAAACAATGTTAGCTCGTGCTGT
>CAUUHI010000049.1:0-4928 GCA_963544935.1 uncultured Saccharimonas sp. (SeqCode)
ACGCTTCCTCCTTAATTTCTTCAATTTCATCAATATCTTGAATATTCATATTGTCTTCAAATTCACCGTCAGATTCATCTCGAACAGTTTCGAAATTTTCATCTTCTTCGATAGTTGAACTCTCCGCATCTTTATTTCGTTCCGCAAGAAGCTCATCAGCGTCAATGCTTGAAGCATGTTGATCAAGCAGGTCAACACGCAAACCAAGACCTTGCAATTCCTTGACAAGCACATTGAATGATTCTGGCAATTTTGGACCAACAATTTCACTATTTTTAATGATACTTTCGTAAGCTTTCGAACGACCAACAACGTCATCAGACTTAATTGTAAGCATTTCTTGAAGCATATTGGCGGCACCATAGGCTTCCAAAGCCCAAACTTCCATTTCTCCAAATCGCTGACCACCATTTTGAGCTTTACCGCCCAAAGGTTGTTGAGTAACCATTGTGTAAGGGCCAGTTGAACGAGCGTGGATTTTATCGGCAACCAAGTGGTGAAGCTTAATCATATGCATAAATCCAACAGTTGTGCGCTGCTCAAATGGCTCACCAGTTTGGCCATCAAACAATTGAACTTTTCCATCTCGAGGAACACCTGCGGCTTCAAGTTCATCACTCAAAGTTTTGGCATCGACACCATCATATGAAGGAGTTGCAACTCGGTAGCCTTGAGTTTTCGCAGCCATTCCAAGGTGAACTTCGAAAAGCTGACCAAGGTTCATACGTGAAGGCACACCAAGCGGCGAAAGAATTACATCAATCGGAGTTCCATCTTCCATAAATGGCATATCAGCTTCTGGCAAAATTTTTGCGACAACACCTTTATTTCCGTGTCGTCCAGCCATTTTGTCTCCAACCATAATTTTGCGAGCTTCAGCTACAAAAATCTGAATTTGTTTAAGCACGCCGGCACGCATTTCATGACCATTTTCCTTTGAAAAGATTTTCACACCAATAACTTTTCCAGAACCAGTATTTTTCATTCTTTGAGAAGTGTCGCGAACATCTTTCGCTTTTTCACCAAAGATTGCACGCAAAAGTCGTTCTTCGCTCGAAAGCTCTTGTTCACCTTTTGGAGTAATTTTTCCAACAAGCACATCACCAGGTTTTACCTCTGAACCAATTTGGACAATTCCATCTTCATCCAAATGTCGCAAACTATATTCGCTAGCATTTGGAATATCGCGAGTAACAACTTCTGGCCCAAGCTTAGTTTCACGAACTTCAACCATATAATCTTTAATGTTGATATTTGTTAGCATATCGGTTTTAACAAGACGGTCAGAAATAATCACAGCGTCGTCCATATTGAATCCGCCCCAAGACATAAATGCCACACGGAGGTCGCGGCCAAGAGCAATTTCTCCATCCTTGATACTTGCGCCTTCCGCCAAAATATCACCTTTTTTAACTTTTTGGCCACGAGAAACCACAACTTTTTGATTGTAGCATCGGTCGTCAGCAGTTTTTTCGAAATGTTTTAGTTCGTATTTTGCTGTGCCAGATGCATATTTAACCTCAACAGCAACAGAATCAGCACGAATAACTTCACCATCATCTTCAGCAACAATAATTTGGCTCAAGTTTCGTGCAATATCAGCTTCAACACCAGTTCCAACAGTTGGGGCTTCATTCCAAAGAAGTGGAACGGCCTGCTTCTGCATGGCAGAACCAGTTAAAGCACGGTCGATTCGGTCACGTTCAGCAAAAGGAATAAGCGATGCTGCTGCACCAAGAACCTGCCTGTGAACGGCGTCCATGAATGTCACTTCGCTTGAACTCACCTGTGAAGGAATTAAGTTCTTTCGAGCAGAAACCTGAGATTCAACAAAGCTTCCATCTTCGTTTAGTTTCGAACCAGCATCAGCGATAATTTCGTGCATCTCATGATCAGCGTCAAGATAAACAACTTCATCAGTAACTTTTCCGTCTTTAACACGAAGATATGGAGCTTCAATAAAGCCATATTCATTAATTCGGGCGAAAGTTGCGAGGTTTGTTACAAGTCCAACGTTTCCACCTTCTGGAGTTTCAACAAGGCAAATTCGACCATAGTGAGTTGGGTGGCTGTCACGAACTTCAAGACCGGCACGGTCACGAGTAACACCGCCAGGACCCATTGAACTCAAACGGCGCTTGTGAGAAAGTTCTGAAAGCGGGTTAGTTTCATCCATAACTTGAGCAAGCTGCGATCCAGCAAAGAATTCACGCACTGCAGCAACAACTGGGCGAGCATTCACTAATTGGCCAGGAGTTACAGTTTCAATATCAGTCATCGACATTCGGTCCATCGCATTTCGTTGCATTCTAAGCATACCAACACGGAATTGTCGCGCAACAAGCTCACCAACCAATTTAACTCGTCGATTATCAAGACTATCGATATCATCAACTTCACCCTGCGAATTATTTAAGCGAATAACTTCTTTAATAATTTCGAAAAGATCTTCCATTTGGAAAGAACGATTTTCAGTTGTGTTTGGTGTTTCGAGATTCAAGCGTTTGTTAATTTTATATCGACCAACGCGACCATAGTCAAACCTCTTAAAGTCGAAGAACATTCGCTCAATCATATTTCGAGCATTTTCAATAGTTGCCAAATCTCCTGGGCGAAGACGGCGGTAAACCTCAATCAAAGCTTCATTTGGGCCAGCTGATTGATCTTTTTCGAGAGTTGATTGAATAAACTTAACATCTCCGTTATCAACATCAGCAAAAATCTCTCGCATTTCAGCGTTAGTCATTCGACCAAGCGCACGCAAGAAAGTTGTTACTGGAAGTTTTCGGCGGCGGTCAATTTTCACATAAATCACACCAGTTTTAGGGTCAGTTTCAAATTCTAACCAAGCACCACGAACTGGAATCAACTTTGCGCCATAATATTTTTTTCCGTCACTTCCGGTTTCGGCATTAAAATAAACACCTTCAGAACGAATCAACTGCGAAACAATAACACGTTCAGTTCCGTTAATAATGAAAGTTCCTTGGCTTGTCATCCAAGGGTAGTCACCAAGGTAAATTTCTTGTTCTTTAACTTCGCCAGTAACTTTATTCGTAAGCTCAACTTGAACATGTAGCGGAGCTTCAAAAGTTAAATTATTTTCTTTCGCAAAATCTTTTGTTGTTTTTGGAGCTTGAAATTCATAACTCTTAAATCGTAGAGCTAATTTTTGACCAGTATAGTCATCAATTGGATTAATCTCTTCGAAAATTTCACTCAAACCATTGTCAACAAAATCTTTCCAAGATTCTTTTTGGTGAGCGATTAAATCTGGGGTTTTAAGAATAGCGTCTTCTTTCGAAAAGAACGCTCGTCCTACAGCATTAAAGTGCTTTTTTGCCATTTTTCTCCTCGCATTTAAAGTGTTATTAGAATCGGCCCGAAGATTCTCCGCCTGCGACTTTCGAAATTTTGCCATCAATTTCGAAGTGAAATTCTCCGCAAGCACACTACTTCTTATCGTTCATTTTAACATATTTTTCAAAAAAAATCAATAAAAAACCGCTACTTAAGCGGTTAAAAAATTAATGGTTGATTTGCGAAGCGTAATTCAATTGCTGCAGCTTTGCTTTTTCACCGGCTAAAAGTGCTCTGTTTTCATTTTCGCCAATAGATTTGCTTTCTGGCTTTTCGTGATGATGAAATCCAGTTTTTAGAACTTGTTCAAATAAATATTTCGTTGTCATACAAATGACCTCCACTCCAAAAAATATTTTTTACCCAAGGCTTATATATTCTACACCTTTTCAACAAAAAGGTCAACACCTTGATTTTTTAATGTTTTTATGCTATTATATAATCCATTAAATTATTTACGCACCTTTAAACTATTTTAATGTTTTTCTGAGTGCGTTAGAAGGAGCTTAAAATGAAGAAAATTATAAATAAAATCTTCGTTTTTTCTGCGATTTTTATCGCTTCAATTTTTATTCTTACCTCAAATAAGGCTTTTGCACAAGATTTCTTACCAGAAGCGGCAAAGATTTCAAATACTACTGACACGTTCAAAAAGTTTTTCGAAAAAGGTAAGGATTTTTCGAAAGAAAAATGGAATAATTTTCAAACTGTTCGAGATAATTATTTCGAAGAGTCAATAGAAGCAAAAGGATTAACTTTTGTTGATAAAAATGGTAATCAAGTTGAAAAAGCTTATTTCTCAATCTCATCGAAGTTTCGGATCAATCCTGTAATAAAAATTACAGACGAAGATGGAAAAGAAATTGGAGTTTCATCTTGGCGAGCTCGTGGCGAAAATTCAAAGTTTGTATTCATCAAAGAAATTGGATACAATCGTGCAAAAACATCTTATAGCTCTGGCGACGATCCATTATTACCAAATGATAAATATTACGTTTTGGCTTTAAGGTTTTCGAAAGATGAGAAAAATTCGCAAGAGATCTGGCCAGTGCCAGTTTCTAAGAGTGAATTTAACCGCCTCAAAAAATCCGCCATTGGCGAAAAAGTTAAGCCAATTGACGGATACAATTACTAATAGTCTCGTTTGTGAGGCTATTTTTCTTGCTTGATTATTTTATCAGCTAAGCCGTATTTTACAGCTTCCTCAGCACTCATCCAATAGTCTCGCTCCATATCGTTTTTGAGCTTTTCCAAATCCTGACCACTATTTTTGGCCAAAATTTGTGCAAGTTTTTCTTTAAGCAATAAACTTTCTTTTAGGTCAATTTCTTGGTCTGTAACTTTTCCGCGCGTACCGCTTGATGGCTGATGAATCATTACTCGAGAATTCGGTAAAATCGCACGCTTACCTTTTGTTCCAGCCGCCAGCAAAAACGCCCCCATCGAAGCCTTCAAACCAATCCCAATTGTTTGTACGTCTGGTTTGATAAATTTAATCGTGTCATAAATCGCCAAACCATCATAAACACTTCCACCAGGGCTATTAATATAAAGTTTAATATCTTCAT
>CAUUHI010000050.1:0-4478 GCA_963544935.1 uncultured Saccharimonas sp. (SeqCode)
TCCGGCTCATCCAATTAGTGATTTTGTAAATCAGCCTCAAGCAGCCGTTCAAAGTAATAATCAGCCAACCACACCAACTGTTTCTGGTGAACGAGTAGTTCAACCGATCGAAAATAATCGAAGTGATGAAGAAATATTATCTTTTCAAATTAACGATATCCTAAAAGGCGGAACAGGCAAAAATCCCTTAAATAATAACCATCAACCTCCTTTTGGAGCCCAATAAGTTGTGGAGCAAAAAACAGAACGCTTAAATAAATTCCTGGCATTACAGCTAGGAATTTCGCGTAGGCAAGCAGATGAACTTATTGAAAAAGGGCGAATTTCTATCAATGGGAAAACTGCTCAACTCGGCGAACGATTCAAAGCAAGCGATGAAATAAAACTTGGCGAAAAAATAATCTCAAAAAATCGCGAAGAAAAAAAATATATAATTTTAAATAAGCCTCGTGGCTATGTTTGCTCGCGTAAAAAACAGGGTGAAAATGAAACAATTTATGCTATTCTCCCAAAAGAATTTAGCGTGCTAAAACCAGTTGGTCGGCTCGATAAAGATTCAAGCGGAATTTTACTCTTAACAAATGATGGCGATTTTGCTTTTCAAATGACCCACCCAAAATTTCGAAAGGTAAAAGAATATCTAGTTTCTCTTGACACGCCGCTTCAGCCAATCCATCAACAGATGATTGCCGATTTTGGAATTAATCTACCAGACGGAAAATCGCAGCTCGGGCTTGAACGACTTGATGATTCACGAAAAAACTGGAAAGTTATCATGAGTGAAGGGCGAAACAGACAGATACGCCGAACGTTTTCGGCTATAGGCTACGAAGTTGAAGAACTACACAGAACAGTTTTTGGCTCATATATTTTACCGAAGGATTTAAATTTCGGTGATTTTCGAAAAGTTGAAAAGCTGTAATCTAAAAGAAGAAAAGACCTCAATTGAGGCCTTTTTATTAATTACTGTAATTCAGCAAGGTTAACCAATAAATTCATTACATAACCGCTCGAAATTTCAACTCCTTCATCAAGCATAATTTGACAAAAAATATCCAAAATCTTTTCGAAATATTCTTTAATTTCAATCGGAATTTTATTTTCATTGCCAGAATTAGACTCAAATTCGCAAGCCCGAGCAATTTTTTCAGTCAAGCTTTTTCCGCGAAAATTAAAATAGTGAATTTCTGCAGCATAAGTTCGCACAAGTTGTCCTGCTGCAACTGGATTTCCGAATTTCTCAATATTAATCTTAAGGATAAATTCATTTTGAATATCCAAGATTTCTTCAACAGCAAAAAGATTTCGAAAAACCTCAAAATTAGCATAAGGCTCGCCACTCGCAAAAGCCTGCTCGATAATTTTTCGAGTATCTTCTGCAACTATTCGACGCGTTTCCATTGACGCTAATGGTATAGCTGTTGTTTCAGTTTTAAAATGTTCTTGCATTTCTGCACCTCCAAAAATTTCTTGGATTTTTATTATATCATTTTTTAGCTTTTAAGGCAAGTTTTTCAATATTGATTTTTATTTTGAAAAATTATAAAATAGTTAAATATGCTAAAAACTAAAAAAGAACTTCGAAAAATGTTTTTCGATAATTTTCTCGGCACAATTGCCGATAACCTTGTCGAAGCAAACTGGGCGCTAGTAATGGCCTGGTATCCAAATGTCGCCTATGCGCAAAAATCACTTACAATGTTCGCTGTAACAGATACGCTTTGGGTAGTACTTTCTTGTGCGTATTATGCCGTTCGAACAGCTTTGGTCTCGAATTTGCCAGCTTATATGGTGAATAAAAGTGCAGATAAAGCTTCGAAACCTCTAAAAAATGCGCTTTATTTGGTTTATTTAATTTTAACACCACCAGCACTAATTTCATTTATTTTTGCGGGGGAGTTACTAAATTCACTTGGTGTTCCACAAGAGCTTCTTACATTCTATGTTCCGTATTGGCGAATTTGCATAGCAACGATTTTCTTGGCTTGCCCGAGCGAGATATTGATCACTTCTTATCTTAAAGCTACTTTTCGAACGAGACAGGCGATGCTTCTCGACCACGCAACAACCTGGACGATGGCGATCGGCTCATTTTTGGCGCTATGGGTTTTTGGCTGGGGTGCAAATGGAATGATGATAGCTTGTTTTTTGGCGAATGCTATCCCATTGATTTATTTCTTAATTGCAAGACCTTGCCCAAATTTCTTTAAAAATGGTTTCGAAATCGATATAAAATGGATTAAAAAACTTTGGCTTAACACAAAATGGGAAATTATCCGCAGATTAGCACCACGAATTGCTGCGATTTTTACAACATCTTCGTTGTTACATCTTTCACCATCATTCGTTTCAGCCCGATATTGGATTTACACGATTGGCGCTTTTCTTGAAGGTGTAGTTGACGCAAGCGCAAGTCTTGCAAATGTTGACGTTTCTTACAACTCGAAATTAGGCTTTAAAACACAAAAAGAAGTTTATCAAAATAACAAATTTATTTGGCGATTAGCTTTAAAACTTTTCCTTATACTAACAGTTTCGATTGGATTTTTGGCGCCAATTTGGGTGAATATTATTTCGAATGATTCAGCGGTAAAAAATGCAATTCTTAATCCAATGATTTTGATTCTATTCGCAATCGAAGTTGGCTCAAAAATTCGCTATTATATTTTGCTTTCAATTACGCGTTCATATTTGAAAAAATTTAACGGAGTAATGCAGGTAATTTACGCTTTATCGAGTAGTATCTTGACGCCTATTGGAATTTTCATCTTCCTCAAAACCCTTAATCTTGGCTTAACTGGCGTTTTTGTTACAACCGCAATCGTTGGATTTTTACAATTTGCACTTTCTGAAATTTATCTTCGAAAACAAAAAGTTAAAGTTGATTTTTAATTTTCGAAAGTTTGAATTTTAAACAAAAATATGTTATAATTAAGACACTATGTCTAAAAATCTCCCTAAAGTTGCAATTATTGGTCAAGCGAACGTTGGAAAATCTTCGCTTTTTAACCGAATGATTCGTGCTCAACAAGCCGTTGTTACGCGAGAAGCCGGAACTACACGCGACAGCATTCTCGGCAAAGTTCAATATAAAAAACAAGCTTTTTGGCTAATTGATACGGCTGGATTAAAAGATCCAAACGATGAATTTGAAGCGACAATTCAAGAGCAAATTCAAGATGCAGTTGATGCCAGTGAATTAATTTTAGTGGTTCTTGATAGTACTAAACCTTTTTCGAACGAAGATCGCTTGATTGCAAAAAAGGCTTTAAAATCTCGAAAACCGGTGATTTTAGTTTTGAATAAAACCGATTTGAAAGGGAATTTGCCGAACGAAGAATTTTTGCGACTAGGAATTAAGCCGATTATTCGAACTTCTGCCGAGCATAATGCCGGTGTTGATGAACTTCTAACCGAAATTGCTGAAAATATTCCAAAAGTTAAAGAAGAAAAACGCGATGAAGATATAATTCGCGTGGCTTTGGTTGGTCGCCCGAATGCTGGAAAATCTTATCTTTTCAATACTATGGCTGGTAAACAACAAGCAATTGTGGCGAATGTTGCTGGAACAACGCGTGATACTAACCGAACTGAAATTAGATTTAATGAAAAAACAATCGAAATTATTGATACAGCCGGAATGCGAAAACCTGGAAAACAAGAAGTTGGAATCGAAAAATTCTCAGTGCTTCGAACTCTTAGCGCAATCGATGAAGCTGATATTTGTTTGCTTTTGATGGATGCGAATGAACTCAACACGCAGCTCGACCAACGAATTGCCGGCTTAATTAACGACGCCGGAAAAGGAATGATTATTGTGGTTTCGAAATGGGATAGCGTTGAAGGAAAAGATGCTTATACTCGTGATGCTTTGGCGCCACGAATTGCTTATTACTTCAAATTTACACCTTGGGCACCGCTAATCTTCACAAGTTCGAAAACTGGCCAAAATGTGACTAAAATTTATGATTTGATTCTAAAAGTTCACCGCAACCGCGCAAGACAAGCGAAAACTTCAATCTTGAATCAGCTTCTGCAAAAAGCAACTCAAGCTCATCCGCCAGCAGGTCTGAAAAACACACATCCAAAATTGCGCTACATTTCACAAAGCGATAGCAATCCACCTTGGTTTATTATTCACGGCTCAAATTTAAAGTTTGTTCACTGGAGCTATAAACGATATTTGGAGCGCCTAATTCGCGAGAATTTCGATTATTCTGGCACGCCGATTAAGTTTTCTTTCAGAGATGAAAAGCAAATCAAAGAAAACCGCGCAAGAATTTCAGCCGGCAAAAAAGTAGTCAACAAAAACTCTGGTGCGCTCAAAAAAGCAACTGACACACAAAATAAACGCGAACGCAAACGCGATGAACGATTAGAAAAGCGTGGCATAGAGATTCCGAAAAAATAATGAAAGTTATATTATTTCAAGGTAATTTTCCAGCAAAATATTCAGGTACGCGCCACAATGTCGGCTT
>CAUUHI010000051.1:0-4209 GCA_963544935.1 uncultured Saccharimonas sp. (SeqCode)
CAAAATACAAATAACCTTAAAATTGAGCATTAGAATTTGACAGCTAAGATTATGATTGGTAGAATTAAGTAGTTACAGGAAAGGAATTTAATGAACAAAAGTAATTTAATAGAAGTTAAGAATCTCGTCAAAGTTTATCGCGACGGCAATACGTATTTTAAAGCACTAAACGGCGTTTCTTTCAGCATTCAAAAAGGTGAAAGTGTTGCAATTATCGGTAAATCTGGTAGTGGAAAATCAACACTTATGCACCTTTTAGCGGCGCTCGACAAACCAAATGAGGGCGAAATTTTAATTAATGGCCAAAATATTGCTAAAATGAAAAAACGCGAATTAAATAAACTTCGAAACCAAACTTTTGGCTTTGTTTTTCAGCAATTCTTTATGAATCCAAAGGATACAGTCTTGCAAAATGTAATTCTACCGCTTAAAATTGCTGGAGTTAGTTCTAGAAAGCGCAAAGAAATTGCTCTAAAAGCTCTCGAAGCTGTTGAACTAACCGACAAAGCTAAAAATAAAGCTTCTAATCTTTCTGGTGGTCAAAAACAACGTGTCTGCGTGGCTCGCGCAATTGCAAATTCACCAGAAATTATTTTTGCAGATGAACCAACAGGAAATCTCGACTCAAAAACAAGTAAAAAAATTGAGGATTTACTTTTTGGTTTAAATAAGGAAAGTGAAATTACGCTAATTATTGTAACACACGATGAATCTTTGGCCGCAAAATGCGACCGCCAGATTCGAATTCAAGATGGACAAATTGTTTCAAAAGGAGAAAAATAATGAAATTTTTAGATATGGTCAAAACTTCAGCATCAAATTTATGGCGAAATAAAGGCCGAACCTTCTTAACAATCATTGCAGTTTGTATCGGTTCTTTCACTATAGCATTAACCTCTGCTGTAAATATCGGTGTGAACGATTATATCCAAAAACAGCTTTCGGTTTTTGGTGACGACTCTATAATTTATTTTCAGCCAAAGCAGGATAATGGTGTAGCTTTTGGGCCTCAAGAATATAAAGAAGGTGATTCGAAAAAACCCGATTCGCGGTATACACAACAAACCTTGAATTCTAAAGATCTTGAAAAGATTAACAAAATTTCAAATGTTAAAAATGCCCGCTTCTATAAAATGGCGACACCAGACTATATTCAATATAAAGATGGCAAGAAACTTACAATTACATCTGTTATAGTGGAAGTTGAAGGACAAAAATTTGACTTTGATTTCTTAGCTGGAGGTAAACCAAAAAATAAAGATGAGGTAACAATTTCTCAGGATTATCTTGAACATCTAGGCTTTAAAAATGCTCAAGACGCGATCGGTAAAAAAGTGATATTTCAAGTTTCAGATTCTTTGACAGGTGAAAAGAAAATAATCACCCAGAAAATTTCAGGCGTGACAGCTAAGAGCTTGATTCAGTCGGCAATGGTGACAATTAACGAACCAACCTTCAATGAAATTTATGACTTCCAAACAAAAAGCTTACCACTAGAATCGAAAGAGAAAAGTATTTCTGCTCTAGCTCAAATTGAAGGAAAAGTAACTGAGGATAAATTAAATCAAATCAAAGAAGACGCTAAAAAAGCAGGTTATTCAGCAAACACAGCTAAAGACCAAGTTGAAACTATCATGAATGTTGTAAACGGAATTACTGGATCTTTGATTGTTTTTGGTGCGATTGCACTTCTTGCGGCCAGCTTTGGAATCATTAACACACTTTACATGAGCGTGCGCGAACGTACTCGCGAAATTGGTTTAATGAAAGCAATGGGGCTTTCGAACCGAAAGATTTTCCAACTTTTCAGTATTGAAGCAATTCTAATTGGTTTAATTGGTTCGATTTTAGGAATCCTACTCGCGTCTTTAGCGGGAGACGCTTTAAATAGTTTTGCCTCAAAAGATTTCTTGAAAGGTCTTGAAGGATTTAATTTAACTAAATTTACAATCGAAAATAGCATAACTATAACTTTGATTATTGCAGTTGTGGCATTTTTGGCCGGCGCTTTACCAGCACGCAGCGCCAGCAAAAAAGACCCAATCGAAGCTTTGAGATACGAATAGATGGCACGAAAACACCGCATTTCGCAAAATTTCTTGCGTTCGCCACGAATTGCACTAATGCTTGTTGGACACAGCGATATTCGAAAGCGAGACTTTACGCTAGACATAGGTGCTGGAAGTGGTGTTTTTACTTATGCTCTTAGCAAGAAGTCTGCGCAAGTTTTGGCAATTGAATTTGACCGCGGAACTTTCAAAAAACTTCAAAATAACACTAAAAATTTAGAGAATGTTGAAGTTTTATGTGCAGATTTTTTGCGCTTCAATCTTTCGAAATTACCAAAAAATTACAAAGTTTGCGCAAATATTCCTTTTCACTTGAGTTCGCCGATTATCCAAAAGCTTACAGTTGCTCAAAATTCACCAAAAAGCATTTATTTAATTTTACAAAAACAATTCGCCCGCAAACTAATTGTGAGCGATAAAAATTTCACTTCTGCGCTTGGTGTAAAAACATTTCCTTTTTTCGAAAGTAAAATTAAAAAACCTCTTCAAAAATCTGATTTTACACCACCACCAGCCGTTGAAACCGTATTTTTCGAAATGAAACGGCGAGAAACTCCACTAATTTCGAAAGAAGAACAGCCAATTTTTAATGATTTCATTGAAAAAATGTTTGCCGTGCCAGAATTTTATAAAAAAAATTGCCAACCAAAAATTAAAACTAAAAAGCCAAGCGAATTAAAAGGTGAAGAGTGGTTGGAGATATGGCATTTTTGGCAAAATTCTGATAAAATAGAATAATTATGGCACGGAAAATTAAGTTCGAAATATCTAAATTTGATAAAATTACGCCTGGCGGGCAAGCCTTGGGCACGCTTGAAAATGGCAAAAAAATCTTTGCTTGGGGAGTTTTACTAAATGAAACCGCAAAAATTCAAATTACAAAAAGTAAATCGAGTTTCGTAGAGGGTTTTGCGGTTGAAATTTTCGAAAGTTCGCCCGAGAGAATTGAGCCAAAAGATAAGGAGAGTTTTCTTTCAACTAGCCCGTGGCAGATTTTTAACTTTGATTTCGAACAAAAAATCAAACAAGAACTAATTTTTGAAAGCTTTCGCCAAGAAAAAATTGAACTCAAAAACCAAGAAGATTTTTATTCTGATGGTAAAATTTTTGAATACCGCAATAAAGTGGAGTTTTCATTTTGGTGGGAAAAATCTGAAGAAAATGAAAATGATGGCGAGCTAAGTTTAGCATTTTTTAAGCGTGGAGGAAAAGGAAAAATCCCAGTTTTTGGTACAAGTTTAGCTACTCCAGAAATCAACCAAGCAGGCCAAAAAGTGCTTGCAATTTTACGAGATAGAAAAACTGCAAGTCGAGATTTGAAGACTTTATTAATTCGCGCAAACCAAAAAGGTGAAATTTCAGCCCAACTTTATGCAAAAGATGAGAAGTTTAAGCCCTTTTCGAAAAAAGAAATAGCTAGCCTTGGTTTTAAAAATTTTGAGATTATTTTTTCAAACCCAAAATCGCCAGCCAGCGTGATAACTAAAAAGATTCAAAGCCAAAACCAAGAAAATCTGCAAGATTCAGTTCTTGGTGTGAATTTTAATTATGCGACCGAGAGCTTTTTCCAGATAAATTTGCCAGTTTATGAACAGGCTTTGCGCGACATGAAGAAATTCATCGATGTTTCAAAGCCAACGGTTGATTTATACTCTGGGGTAGGATCAATTGGTTTAACGATCGGTGCGGGTGATCTAACTTTGGTCGAGATTAACGAGCCAGCAGTTAAGGAAATGCGAAGAAATATTACAGAACTTGGGCGAGAAAAAACCGCAAAAGCTGTCTTATCACCAAGTGAAAAAGCTTTAGACTTCATTAAAAAAGGCGCAAATTTAATTGTTGATCCACCACGAGCCGGAATGAACCGTGAAGTTTGCGAAAAGATTCTTGAGATAGAGCCAGAAAAGGTGATTTATTTGAGCTGCAACCCAACAACACAAGCACGCGATGTGGCAATTTTAAGTAAAAAGTATGAGATAATCTACTCTCGCGGCTACAACTTCTTTCCAAGAACGCCGCATATTGAAAACTTAATTATTTTAGAACTTAAAAATCAATAAAATATTTAAAAATATTGATTTTTTATCTTGCTTATAGTTTAATAAGATCATACGGACAGACCGTAAATAAAAATAACAAC
>CAUUHI010000052.1:0-4134 GCA_963544935.1 uncultured Saccharimonas sp. (SeqCode)
TGCGAATTCAAGACCAACTTCTTCAAGCGTATGACTTTTTGTGCCATTTAAACCAAAACGCATTTCAAGAATTTTCCGCTCACGATCAGAAAGTGTTGAAAGAATTTCGCGAACTTGTTCTTTTAAAAGCTGAACCGTTGCGGATTCTTCTGGGCTAGCAGTATCTTCATCTTCGATAAAATCACCAAGTGTTGATTCTTCGCCCTCCTCGCCATCACGACCAATTCCAGCGTCCAAAGAGGTGATATCTTGCTTAATTTTTTGGATATATTCAATTTTTTCAACATCCATATCCATTTCTTTAGCGAGTTCTTGGTTGGTTGGCTCACGGTTTAATTCTTGCGTCAATCGGCGAGAAGTTCGCATCAGCTTGTTAATCGTTTCAACCATATGAACAGGAATTCGAATAGTCCGAGCTTGGTCGGCAATTGCACGTGTAATCGCCTGCCGAATCCACCAAGTTGCATAAGTTGAGAATTTAAAACCTTTACTTGGGTCGAATTTATCAACCGCACGAAGAAGCCCCGTGTTCCCTTCTTGAATTAAGTCAAGCAGCTCCAAACCACGGCCAGAATATCTTTTCGCAATTGAAACAACCAAACGCATGTTTGCTTCAGCCATTTTATCTTTTGCGCGTTGATCGCCCTGCATTGCTTTTTCAGCAAGCTCGGTCTCTTTTTCAAGTGAAAGAAGTGGAATCTTACCAATTTCACGAAGATACATTCGAACGCTATCATCTGTTATATCATCGTTATAAGCACCATTCAATAAATCTTCTTCGGTGTTATCTTCTTCGTCTTCTACCGCAAGGTCGTCAAAATCTGGTTCGAAATCATCAAGCGAAAGAGTGGCATCCACAATGCCGTCTTCATTTAGAATTTCTTCTGGTAGTTCTTTTTTGCTCTTACCTTTTACCACTATTCAGCTCCTTATTTAATTGCATAATTTCCATCAAAATCTTCATTTTCAAATTTTCATCACCTTGAATTTCAGCATCTTCGAGTTGCTCTTGAAGATTTATTTTTCGTTCTTGTAAATTTTGGGTTTTAATTTTATGAATCAAACGCTTCATTTCGTCGGTGGCACTGCCTTGTCTATTCCCGAGTCGCTCATCAGCCTTTAATAGAAGTATTTTAACATAATCATCGAAATTTTTCAAGGAATCGAGATTATTTGATTTCAAAATTTGCAGAATTTGATTTCGCTGCTTATCGTGCAAAATATTATCTTGCAACTCACTCAACATTTCGGCGAGCTTCTGTTCTTTAATCGCAAGAGCTAGCAAATCATCTTCATAAATGTATTCATCAACAAATTTCTCATCAGTTTTCTCAATTTTTATTCGCCTTTTCGACTTAACTGGTCTAGGCTTTTCGTCAAATTTTCCGAGTAATGTTGTTTTCGAAACGCCAATCCTTTTCGAAATTTGTTCAATATAAAAATCTTTTTCCACAGGGTCATTTAAGTTTTCCACAAGTTTCAGCGCTATTGTGGAAAACTCCTTTTTTCCTACGGCGGTTGCAATATTTAGCCGTTTTTCATATTGGTCAAAAATCCATTCTATCGCCGGTTGTGGTTTCGAAATTGAATCCTTCCAAAGTTCCAAATCTTTTTGAATTAATTCATCTGGGTCTTTAGCTTCACCCGCCGATTGGTTTAGGGTGATAATTGAAAGCTCCACGCCAGCTTGCTGGCCCAATGAAATCGCTCGCTCGGTAGCGCTAATTCCGGCCTGATCACTGTCAAAACAGAGGCGAACATCATTCGAAAACCTACCAAGAGCCTTCAAATGATGAACTGTCATTGCCGTACCGGCCGTTGCAACCACATTTTTCACACCAGCTTGATGGCTCGAAATTACATCCATATTTCCTTCAACTACAACCACAAAACCAGCTTTTCGAATTTCATTTTTTGCTTGCGAAAGGCCAAAAATGTTTGAGGATTTGTCATAAAGCAAAGTTTGAGGCGTGTTTAAATATTTTGGTGCATTTGGCTCATCTTTAATAATTCGGCCGGTAAAACCAACTGGCGATCCACCAGAATCTTGCAAAGCAATCACCATTCGATTTCGAAAAATATCGCCACCAAATCTGTTTAGTAACCCAGCATCACGAATATCACTCATTGCAAAACCTTTTTTTAACAAAAAATTCGTGAGCATTTTTTGAGTATTTGGAGCAAAACCGATTTTGAACTCTTGCACAATTTCTTTCGAAAGTTTGCGATTTTTAAAAACATAGTTCAAGGCTTCTTTATTACGAACCAACATATGCTGATAAAAATTTGCACTAATTTGCAAAATTTTTCGAAGTCGTTCTTTTTTTTCAGAAATTTCTCTTGAACGCTTTGAATCAAAAGTTTCAATTTCAACGCCAGCTTTTCGCGCCAGAAATTCTAAGGCCTCGCGGAAATTCATTCCTTCAACTTCCATAATAAAACCAAAAATATCGCCGCCCTTGCCAGATGAAAAATCGTGCCAAATTTGTTTATCGGGGCTAATTATAAAACTTGGAGTTCGCTCATTTGTCCAGGGGCTAAGTGCTTTAAAATTACGCCCAGTTCGCTTGAGCTCAAGATATTCGCCAGCCAAATCTTCAATGCTTATTCTTGCTTTAATTTCGTCTCTGGCATCATTCATGTCTATATTTTAACATAAAAAGCAGCCCTCATCAATTAAAAAATTGGGCTGCGTTTCAGAAAATTATTTTGCTTTGTGGTAGTTTTCAAGCTGTTTTGAAGATTCTGTAAGATTTTTTTCAATTTTTTCATACACTGATTTTTGCGAAGAAGGCGAAGCTTTTTTGCGTCGTACAATTAAATCTTTTACACGAATTAACTGATATGCCATCTCACGGGAATAAACTTCATCAATCGTAGCGTTCAAGAAAGCGTCATCAAGCGTTGCACTAAGTTTATCAAAAATCGCATCAGTTTGTTTTATTGCTTGCGAATTCTTTTTCGAATCTCCACGAGGAACTTCAATCTTTCGGCTCTTCATAAATTCTTTCAAATCTTGCTCATTTGAACTAAGTGAAGTATTAATTCCTGCATTCACGGCCGCTAAATCTGAACTTTTAATCTTATTTTGAAAAGATTTTGTAGTTTCCTTTAACTTCGAAATATTATAATAAGCACGAATCACCGCTTGAGCATTATCGTCGCCCTTATTGCTAGTTATAATAATAAAAATCGAGAAAAATAGCGAGATTAATAATGCTGAAGCACCTAGAATTTTTCCTTTAGTCCAAAACGGAGCGGCTTTTTTAGGCGCAATCTTATTGAGATATTCAACTGTGTAAGGGTTTTCAGTTGTAGCATCTTGCGAATAATTTTGATCTGGCATTAAATTTGGAGCAACTTGCGGGCTTTGAACGGGTTGATTTGGCTGAACTGGAAATTGTTGTTGATTTTGGTAATTATTTGGATATTGTGGAAAATTCTGTTGTGCACCAAAATTTTGATTTTGGCCGCCAAATTGTTGCTGTGGATTTTGGCCATTCGAAAATTGTCCATTCGGAAATTGATTACTTGAGAATTGACCATTTTGAGCAAAATTATTCGAAAAACCACCGTAATTTTGTTGTGGTGGATAAGGATTTTGAGGATAATTATTTGGTGCATCAAAATTTTGATTTTGGACGCCCTGATTCCAATCTTCATTCGGTTTCATATTACTTATGATTATATCACAAAAAAGTTTTTTTCGCAAAGAAAAACCCCGCTTTTTGGCCGACCTGACACCCAGCAGTTTAGCTAAATGGGTTAATGTTTAGCGAGCCAAGTTGTTTGGCTCGCTTTTCTCGTTGTTCAGTTTTCCGATGAAATTGTAATAAATGTCAATCTGAATAATGCGATTGCGCTTCGTGCCAGTTGGTTTATGAATCACAATCTTGTCAATCAGCTCATTCACTATCTCAACGGTTAGTTTTGGTAGCTCTGTATATTTGGAAATTCTCGTCATAAACTTGGAGATATTCAAACTATCTTCTTGTTGTTTGGCGAGTTTTTCAGTTAAATCAGAAATGGAAGTTTGGAGTTGTTTCTGTTCTTCTTCATAGCTCTGACTTAGTTTCACAAAGCGTTCATCTGAAATTTTACCAAGTAGATTATCTTCATAAAGCTTCTGAATGA
>CAUUHI010000053.1:0-4061 GCA_963544935.1 uncultured Saccharimonas sp. (SeqCode)
TATTTGGACTTGGCCCATCAATTAGAGCAAGTTTTCCTTCACCTTCATTATTTGAACCAAATCTATCGCTAAATTCCTGACTCAATATTTTTTCAAGTTTTTTTACTGAAACTCGTAAATTCAAAAAACCTGGCCCAGCAATTTCAACATTTTCAAAAATTTCGTTTTTCGAAAGTTCACCTGCTAGCTCTTCAGCAATTTCGCGTGGATTTTTCGAAAGTTTTCCTGCAAGCTGCATTGCGATATTCGTTGCAAAATCACCAAACTCTGGCCGTGGCCGCGTTAAAGAAACCTCGGTTTTAATATTAAATTTTTCTTCAATTAATTGGTTAATTATTTCTGCAACTTTATTCATATAGTATATATTAACACTTTTTATAAAAAAAATAAAATATGTTATAATAGAACATATATGGATAACAGTAAAAAACTAAATGGATTAACTGCCGCAGAAGTTCGAAAAAGAATCTCGCAAGGCTTGGTGAATGATTTTAAAATTGATAATAATAACAGTTTTTGGGAAATTGCTAAAAGAAATATTTTCACACTTTTTAACTTTTTAAATTTTGCAATCGCAGTACTCTTAGCATTAGTTGGCGCTTGGAGTAATTTGATTTTCTTCGTTGTGATTATATTCAATGCAATTTCTGGAATCGCCACAGAAATTCGCGCTAAAAAAATGATCGATAAGCTCAACCTTTTGAGTAAAGAAAAAATCACCGTAATTCGCTCTTCTCGCGAACAAAAAATTATGCCAGAAGAAATTGTAATAAACGATATTCTAAAACTCTCTGCTGGCGAGCAAGTTCCATCCGATGCGGTTGTTTTGAAAGGTGTTTCCGAAGCCAATGAAGCCATGCTCACTGGCGAAAGCGATCTCGTTCTAAAAGAGAAAGGAGCAGTTTTGCTTTCAGGTAGTTTTTTAGCGAGCGGCTATGTTCTAGCGGAAGTTGTACACGTCGGCGCTGATAATTACGTCTCAAAATTGATGGTTGAGGCTAAAACTCACAAACCAATTAATTCAAAAATTCTTAGTTCTCTCGATAAAATTGCAGGATTTACTAGTAAAATTATTATCCCATTTGGTTTAGCTTTGTTTTTCGAAGCGCTCTTAATTAAGGCTCTTCCTGCTAAAACCGCTGTAATTTACACATCAACCCCGCTTCTTGGAATGTTGCCAAAAGGAATCGCCCTTCTCACAATCACCTCTCTTTTAACGGCGGTTATTAAACTTGGTCTTCGAAAAGTTCTTGTTCAAGAAATGTATTCCGTTGAAACACTCGCTCGTGTCGATACTCTCTGCCTTGATAAAACCGGCACAATCACTGAAGGAAAAATGAAAGTTGAAGCAATTCATAATCTTTCGAAAAAGTTTTCTGAGGCTGAGATTAATGATTTTCTTGCAACTTATATGAATTTTAGCGAAGACAATAACCCAACCGCACAGGCAATTCGTAAATATTTTTCAAAGAATAAAGCTACCTTAGAAGCAATAAATATAATTCCTTTTTCAAGTGACCGAAAATGGGGTTCAATGGAAATTGAAGGAATTGGAACACTTTTTCTAGGCGCACCTGAAATGATTTTTGGTGAAACTCTAAAACAAGCAAACGAAGCGCTTTCTCGCGGCTCACGCGTCTTAGCTTTAGCTTTTTCGAAAGAAAAAATCGATAATAAAAATATCAAAATACCTGCAAAAATATCAAAGCTTGCTTTAATAGAAATCACCGACCCAATTCGTGAAGGAGCACACAAAACACTCGAATACCTACGTTCACAAAAAATTGATCTCAAAATTATCTCTGGTGATAATCCGATAACGGTTTCAAATATCGCGAAAAAAGCTGGTTTTGATAATTTCGAAAGTTATATTGATTGCTCGAAAGTAAAAGATTCCGAGCTTAAAAAAATCGCTGTAAAAACTGCAATTTTTGGTCGAGTTTCACCACAACAAAAAAAGCTAATTATCCAAACTCTTAAAAAAGCTGGTCGCACAACTGCAATGACTGGCGATGGCGTAAATGATATTTTAGCCCTGCGCGAGGCGGATTGTTCAATTGTGATGGCTGAAGGCGATCCCGCAACGAGACAAATCGCAAACCTCGTCTTGCTCAATTCTGATTTTAATGATTTACCAGAAATTCTTTTTGAAGGGCGCCGAGTCGTAAATAATATTGCTCGAATTGCACCAATTTTCTTGATTAAAACAATCTATTCGTTCATTTTGGCGATTATTTGTATTTTAAGCGCTTTACTATTTGATAAAAATCTTCTCTTAATTTTCCCGTTCATTCCAATTCAAGTTACATTAATCGACCAGTTTATTGAAGGCTTCCCACCTTTTGTTCTCACTTTCGAAAAAAATATTCAACCTGTTGAAAAAGATTTTATTAAAAAATCACTCCTAATGGCCTTACCTAGTGCGTTAATGGTGGTGTTCTCAGTTATTTTCGTACGAATTTGGGGCTCGCTTAATGGCTGGATTCCTCAAGAAATTTCGACAGTCTCATATTATTTACTCGGTTCGATCGGAATGCTCTCAGTAATTCGCGCTTGCCTACCACTTAATTTCTGGAGAATTCTTCTTATTGTTTGGTCAATCAGTGCGTTTATAGTAACCGCAATTCTCTTTAGACCACTGATTGAAATTGGTGTACTTTCAGGGCGTGCTTTCGAACTTTACGCAATACTAATGATAATTTTTGCTATAATTTTTATTATAATTGAATGGTTGAAAAAACGTTCGAAAAGTGATACAATTAAAGCATAAACTGAATAAAAGGAGTATCTGAAAAATGACAATAGACCAACAGTTTGTTGAATATATCGTTAAGAATTTAGTTGAAAATCCAGAAGATGTAAAGGTTGAACGTACAATTGACGAAAAAGGCGTTTTGTTAACTTTAACTGTGAATAAAGAAGACTTGGGCCGAATTATTGGTCGCCGTGGAGCAACTGCACAAAGCCTTCGTGCACTTCTTCGAGCTCTTGCGCTAAAAAATAATGCTCATTATAATCTAAAAATTAGCGATAGTGAAGAAAAAACTGAAGCTGTGGAAAATTCAACAGATGCACCTGTGGAAAACACAAACACTTTCGCAGAACAAACTCGAAAAGAGCTTGCAGAATTAGACGATATTGCGTTATAATATAAGTAGTTCAGTTCGAAATCTGTTGTGGAGTTTTAGATTTCGAAAGAACTGCGGAAAAAACAAAAAAGTCAAAGCTCTATGCGAGCAAACTAAGGAAAGTTTGAGAGCTTATACTTGTTAAAAATCTAGCCATAATATCTTGGCTAGATTTTTAGTTTGTTTATTTTGCAAAAAAATCTAAAAAATGGTAAAATAAATTAATATGAAAATTCAAGTGATCACTCTCTTCCCTGAAATGTTCGAACCAGTTTTAAATAATGCAATGATGTGGAAGGCGCAAAATCAAAATGTAGTTTCTTTTGAAATTATTAATTTACGTGATTTTGGTATTGGAATACGCAAGCAAGTTGACGACATTCCCTATGGTGGAGGAGATGGAATGCTCTTAAAACCAGAGCCTCTTTTCGAAGCAGTTGAATTTGCAAAAAATAATTCACCAAATGCAAAAATTATCGCAATGACTCCAAGTGAGAATATCTGGAATCAAGAAAAAGCCCAAGAAAAAGCTAATTCTGGCAAAGATTTAATTATTTTATGCGGACGATATGAAGGGTTCGATTCACGAATTTTCGAAATTGTTGACGAAAAAATAAGTATTGGTAAATTTATTTTAACTGGTGGCGAAATTCCTGCAATGGCAATAATCGATAGCATAGTACGCCTAATTCCCGGCGTACTTGGTGGCGAAAAATCAGCCGAAATTGAAAGCTATTCAGATGGTGACAATCTGGAATTTCCACAATTTACAAGACCAGCAGATTTCCGCGGGATGAAAGTTCCAGAAGTTCTACTAAGCGGACATCACGCTAAAATTGAAGAATGGCGAAAAAAATATTCAAAATAGATTTTTTTGCTTGATTTTTCGAAATATATGCGTTATAATAGTTGTATATTTCGAGTTAATCTCGG
>CAUUHI010000054.1:0-3882 GCA_963544935.1 uncultured Saccharimonas sp. (SeqCode)
AATAATTTAGATTATTTCGAAGAGGAAGGTGAAGCTGCATTTTACGGGCCAAAAATTGACTTTATGGCAACTGATGCAATTGGCCGTGAACATCAAGTGGCAACAGTTCAGCTTGATTTTGTCCAGCCTGAGCGATTTGAACTTTCATATAAAAATTCTGAAGGCCAAGACGAACAGCCTGTGATGATTCACTGTGCTTTACTCGGTTCAATTGAGCGGTTTATGAGTGTTTATATTGAGCATAAAGCTGGTTGGTTTGATTTTTGGGCGGCTCCTGAGCAAGTTCGAATTTTGACAATCAACGATACTTTAAATGATTATGTTGAAGAAGTTTCGAAGATTCTTTCAGCTACTATTCTTGATTCGCCAGTTAGATTTAATGAAATTCGCTATTCGGTAGATGGACGCAATGAATCATTAGGAAAGAAAATTCGTGAGGCAACCGCAATGAAAATTCCAGTTCAGCTGATTATCGGTCCTAAAGATAAAGAAAATAATGAAGTTAGTGTTCGTTTTCGAAAAAATAGCGAATTTGTTGAAGAAAAAGTTACTCTTCAAGATTTGGCGGAATTTATTCGAAAAATATAAAATATGAGAAATAACAATTTAGTTATAATTACTGGTCCTACTGCAAGCGGGAAGACGAGCTTGGCTATAAAATTAGCCAAGCTTTTTGGCGGTGAGATTATTTCTGCTGATTCGCGTGCGATTTATAAAGATATTAATATTGCTTCTGCAAAACCAACAATTAAGGAGCGAGAAGGCGTTATTCATTGGGGCTTTGATTTGGCTGAACCAGGAGAACGTTTTACTGCGGCAGATTTTAAGGAGTATGCCTATAATAAAATTGATGATATTTTAGATCGTGGTAAAATTCCATTTTTAGTTGGTGGAACTGGATTGTATATTGATGCAGTTTTATATGATTACGACTTTGGCGGTGAAGTTGATGATAATTTTCGAAAAGACTTGAACCAGAGAACTGTCGAAGATTTACAAAAGTATATTTTTGAAAATAAAATTGAAATGCCAGAAAGTAATAAGAATAAGCGATATTTAACTCGATCAATAGAAAAAAGCATAAGCGAAAAGGGTAAAAGTTGTAAAAAACACAATAAGTATAATAATATTGTTGTAGGAATAACAACTAATCGCGAAGAACTTCGAGAAAAAATCTTTAAAAGGAATGAAAATTTTTTTAACTCTGGAATAATCGAAGAATACAAAAAAGTTGAACAGAAATATGGCCCAAATTCTGAAGCAATGACAGCAAATGCTTATCCATTAATTCGAAAGTTTTTGAGTGGAGAATTAGATGAAAAGGAACTTATTGATAAGATGTCTGTGCAGGATTGGAGATTAGCTAAAAGACAGATGACTTTTATGAAGAGAAATAAAGATATAGTATGGCTTAATTTAAAAGATGCTGAACAATTTATTATTTCGAAAATTAAAAAATGTATAAAAAAGTTGTAAAAGGTCTGGTTGATTTTTGAAAAATATGGTAAAATAGATTTATGGAACAGAGTATAAATGCACTATTTGGCTCAAAAACGAGGGTTAAACTTTTAAACCTATTTTTCAATAGTCCAGAAGAGAAGTTTTATGTTCGTGAAATATCGCGAATTATTGATGAACAAGTTAACTCTGTTCGGAGAGAGCTAACCAATCTTGAAAGTGTTGGTGTTGTAAAAAACTCAACAGAAGATAGGAAGATTTTTTATCAAGCGAATCAGAGGTTTAAATATTACCTTCCGCTAAGGGCGATTTTTGCCGGAGTTAAAATGAATGAGAGTGCTTCTGTTGATAAAAAAATATATTCTATAGATAGATGGCAGTCTGAAGTTGAAAATATTCAAAAACAAATAGATATTCTTGTATTATTTGGAGTTTTCGTTGATGATGCGGATTCGGATATTGATATGCTAATAGTTGGGAATAACCAGGATAAAAAGCTTTCGAATTGGGCTTCAGATATTGAGAAAAAAGAAGGCCGTGAGTTAAACTATATGATTTTATCTATGGAAGATTTTTACTATCGATACACCACGCAAGATACCTTTATAAAAGGGTTATTCGAAAATAATTACAAAATAGTCTTTGATAAAGAGAATATACTTGAAAAATTATAATGGGAGTAAATAATGTTTGATATTGAATATAAGGGCGCAAACAGTATCATAATTTCTACAAAAAAGATTTCATTAATAACTGATCCTAAGCATTCTATTTTTGGTAACAAAGATTTAGTTATTAAAGATGGGATTGAGCTTGCCACTGAGGAGAGGTTTAAGACTGATAATGAAGATTTTAAGCTTTCAATATCCTATCCTGGAAGTTATGAAGTATCAGATTTTACTATAAATGGCTATCAAGAAAAACGGCATATTGATGAAGACAAGGATGGCAAAAAATCTGTAATTTATAGTGTTGAAGTTTGCGGTGTTAGGATTGGTATTTTGGGAAATATTGACCCAAATTTATCTGACGACCAGCTTGAGAACCTCGGTGTTTTGGATATTTTAGTTTTACCGGTTGGCGGTGGAGGATATACTCTAGATGTAACTGCTGCGGCAAATATTGCTAGAAGGTCTGATGCGAAAATAATTATCCCTGTTCATCATGCTGATGATGGGATTAACTACGAAGTTCCCCAATCTGATTTTGCACTTTTCGAAAAAGAGCTAGGTGTTGATGTTGAAAAAACTACAAAGTATAAAGTGAAATCGGCTACAAGTTTACCTGAGAAAATGACAATAGTTAAAATTGAACGGACAAAATAATATTTTTTAAAGAGCCAATCTTTCGAGGATAGGCTCTTTTTTATATAAGAAAAAACCCACAAAATTGTGGGAATTTTCTTTTGAGATAAAAATATTATAGAATACCTTTTTTCTTCAAAGTTCGGATAGCTGCGGTGCTCAAATTTAGTCGAACTTTTTTGCCATCAATAATAATAGTTTTCTTTTGGATGTTCGGCTTAAAAGTTCGTTTTGTGCGTCGCAATGAAAAGCTAACGTTGTTTCCGTGTTGCTTTCCTTTTCCTGTTAAATCACATACTGCCATTTTAACTCTCTTTACTTTAATATTTACAATCTGTTCCATTATAACGTATTTTTTAAAAAAGGTCAAGTGGTGTATAATAGATATATGGTTTTTATAATATTTATATCTATAATTTCAATATTAGTAGCAATGATTGTTCATGAATTTTCTCACGGATTCGTCGCCTATTTATTGGGTGATGAAACGGCGAAAAGGGAGGGAAGATTAACTTTAAATCCAATTGCGCATTTAGACCCCTATATCAGTATTATTTTACCGATATTGTGCGTATTTTCGAATCTTCCTGTAATTGGTGGTGCAAAACCTGTCCCAGTTGATTCTAGAGAGCTTAAATGGGGCAAATGGGGTATGGCTCTCGTTGCTCTTGCTGGTCCTTTATCTAATTTTATAATGGCGCTCATATCTTTTACGATAATGCATGCTTTAAATTTATCGCATGGTGATATTGCGGCTATTTTTGGTAGATTTACACTAATTAATTTGAGTTTGGCGATTTTTAACTTAATTCCGATTCCACCACTAGATGGTTCGAAAATTCTTCAACCATTTGCACCGGAGTTTATTCAAGATTTTTTTGACAGGCTTGAATCTTATGGTTCGATTTTTATTTTAGCTTTAATGTTTTTGTTTTCTACTGTAATTTCTAATTACATCAATTTCTCAATGAGTTTTATTCTTGAAGGATTTTCAGCTTTTTTACGAATTTTTGGTTTGTAGAATTTAAAACACTGGATTTTTATTTTAAAAATTGGTATAATTAAAGTAAGCCCTGCTGGCGAATGATTTTTCCTGAATAATCATTTATAAAGGAACTCC
>CAUUHI010000055.1:0-3856 GCA_963544935.1 uncultured Saccharimonas sp. (SeqCode)
ATATATATTCGGAATTTGAAAATTTTATGGATCAAAACTTGCAGATTGAAGATTGGGAAATTGAAAAATACGCTAATCAAATTTTTGCAGAAGAGCAATCTTGGCGATTTGATGATGATTTTGACTTGAGTAAAATTCGCAAAATGTTGAATGAAATTCATGCTTCGAAATATTTTTTCGAAAAGCCGATTTTAAGATTTAAGCCTCACGAAACGAGCGCGTTTTCTTCGCAATATTTTTCGAAGCCGAGAAATCGGCGCGATATTTTGCGAATTTCGGTTGAATCTGAAAATGTTAAAACTCGAGATTTTTTGCTTGAAAATCTTTCGCGATTCATTGGTTTTAGTTTTGGTTTTTATCACTTTAAAAATCACGATTTCAAGAATTCTCGAACGGGATATTTTTCAATTGGAACTTATTCGCACCGTGATATTTTACGTGATTTCAACGAGCGGATTTTGGATGAAATTTCAGATTTTTTGCGTGAAGATTTTTCGAAGACAGTAAAGAGCGAATATTTTGAAAAGTCAAAAGTTATAATTCGTTTCAATCAGCGAAAAGAAACGATAAATCTAGATATTTTAAAAAACTCTTGACAACATACACATATGCACACTACAATTAGGAGTAGAAGTTTCGATTAGTGTTTTACTAGGAGGTAAATATGGACGAAATAACTGCAAATATAGAAAAAGTAGTTTGATATAGAGTTGGGCCCTGTGATAGATAGGTATTTTGACAGAGATATGCTTGACCAAAGTATATATTTTTTTGAAAAATATGCTTTAATCATTACTGATTATTTTAGTGATAATGACATAAAAACATTTTACCCGAAAAAAATATCGGAATATGGCAAAGAATTTAAAAGATACATAAAAACTAATAGTGGCGATATCGGAACTCTATCTTCTGACGGTTGGATTATTTTAGCGGAGATAGATTAATCTTTGCTCTTTAAAGTATAAGGAGTCATTCCATGAAAGAAATTACAGATTTTTTAGATCGAATAAAACCAAAAAATGACAGGGAATTATTTATCGCGCTGACCTATCTTGCATTGATATTTTTCGAAACGGATAATTACGAAGGTATAGAATATCTTGCGAAAGATTATTACGGACGAATGATTTCTGAAGGGCGAGGATTTTCTAGTTCTGATAATAAATTTTCGCCAAGCGTGGTGGAATTTGGCGAGCTAGCTGGCTTTATGCTTGAAGATATCGAAAAGATGAAATCTGGCAAAATTACAAAGAACGAAGTGAGAAAAGCTATTTTATACTATCTAAATAATTATATTTTTAACACTTTGAAAAAAGATAATTAAATCAATCCTGGCGGATCTAAATCAACTCGCCATTGTGGCTTGCCTTGAAATTCGCGTGCAATCTCCAAAAGCGGTGCGCGTTTTTTACTTTTTATAACAATTTGCCAGCGATAAGTTTCGCCAATTCGCTCATAAAAAGCTGGCGTTGGACCAAAAATTTGAATATCTTTCGAAAACTTTTTACGAATTTCACGTGCTTCTTTTTGTGAATTTCGCACGGCTGAAATTTCGGTTTTATAAACGCAAGTTAATTTTAGTAAATAAACAAATGGTGGGTAGTTCTGCTTTTGGCGATTTTTAATTTCGAAATTATAAAAGCCGGCGTAATTTTGTTTTAAACCAAATTGAATTGATGGGGCTTCAGGCTGGTAAGTTTGAACAATCACATTTGACTCATTCGAATGTCGCCCAACTCGCCCGATAACTTGTGAAATAAGCTGGAAATTTCGCTCGTTTGAAGTGAAATCTGGCAAAGCTAAACCAGCGTCTGCCTGAACTACGCAGACGGTTTTTAAATTTGGCAAATCCAAACCCTTGGCAATAACTTGCGTGCCAATAATAATATCGATTTCACCGTTTCGAATTTGATGATAAAGCTTTTCAACAGTTTCATTTTTGTCACTGTCGGCATCAAATCGTGCAATTTTTTTATTTGGAAAAAGCTTGCGAATCTCTTCTTCGATTGCTTTTGTGCCAATACCTTTATGAATGATTTCTGGTTCTCCGCAATCTGGGCAAGAAGTTGGCGGCCTTTCTTTGTGCCCACAAATATGGCAAACTAGTTGAAATTTATCTGTATGCAAAGTGAGCGGGATGAGGCAATTCGGGCAAAGTGCTGTCCATCCGCAGTTGTGACAAAGTGTTACGCTCGCTGAACCACGGCGGTTGTGATAAATTAAAACTTGTTTATTTTCATTTAAAGTTTGATTCATTTCGGCAAGCATTTTTTTTGAAAAGAATCGGTGTGATTTTGAATCTTTTTTAGTTAAATCTATTAGCTCAATTTTTGGCGGTTTGGCTTCTTTTTTAGCAAGTTCAGTTAGTGTAATAATTTCGTTTCCACCGTTCTTTGCTGAAATTTCTGCTAGAAAATAATCTTCAACAAGCGGCGTCGCTGAACCGAAAATTGCTTTAAAATTAAATTTTGAAGCCAAAAAACTGCTCGCTCGTAATGCGGAATATTTTGGTGTTTGATCTTGTTTAAAACTTGGCTCATGGCATTCGTCAATTACAATTAAACCTAAATTTCGAACTGGCGCAAAAAGTGCAGAGCGAGCCCCAATAATAATTTGCGGGTTTTCGTCGTGCAAAATTTTTAACCAAGTTTTGTGGCGTTCTGATTCAGTTTGGTGTGAATGAATGATCTTAATATTTTCAAAATGCTTTTCAAAGTTGGAAACTAATTGTGAAGTTAGGGCGATTTCTGGCACTAAAATTATTACCGATTTTTGATTTTGCAAAGTTTTTTTTGCTTGGTTAATATAAATTGAAGTTTTTCCAGAACCTGTAATTCCGTGCAAAAGGATTGTTCCTGAATTTATTCTATCAAGTCTATTGATAGCTTTTTCTTGTTGAGCTGTGTATAAAAAATTTGAACAACTAGTTTGTTTTTCATCTGTTATTTTATTTTTTTCAGTTTTCGAAAAACGCCGATTTTTATTAACACCATTTGGTAAAATTCCACTCAAAACTTGTGAGAGCGGAGTGCCATAATATTCTTTCATCCATTTTGAAAGCTGAATTAAATGCTCAGGGATTGCTGTTTTTTCTATAATTTTTGTAATTTCACGAGTTTCAAAATCTGGCTTTCGAACTTCTCGCCAAACTATACCAATCATATTTTTTTTACCAACAGGGATTTCAACAATCTGGCCAATTTTAAGTTTATCTTTTGAAGCATAAGTAAAAACTTCGCTATTTGAGCGAACAATTTTTGTTGGGGCAACTTCAAAATAGAATTCCATATATTTTATTTTACATCAAAAATAGCGAAAAATAAAATATTTTTATGCTAAAATAAGCCTTGCGAAAATATCGAAAATTTTGTAAAATAGAAATACGAAAAGGCGAGTATATGGTAGATTTAGATATTTTTATTACATCACGAGTAAAGCGAAAAATTGTTGTATTTTTCGTGACGTATCCTGTAATTAAAATGCATTCTCGCGGTCTTGCAAAACTTTTGAAAGAAGACCCAGGTAATATTCAGCGTGAGCTCGCCAAGCTTGAAAAAGTTGGTTTTTTATATAGAGAAAAGAAAAAGAACACATACACTTATTTTGCAAATACGAATTTTTTATTTTTTTCTGAACTTCAATCAATTGTAGTGAAAGTTCGTGAGCAAAATAGTGTTTCGCGCTCTAGAAACTATATTGAAAAATCTGTAAAAAGGTAGGTTTTTTAATAAAGTGGTGGAGCGAATTTTTGAACAAATTTTAGAGAATCGTGGAATTTCGAAAGAGAATCGTGAGGCTTTTCTGAACCCAGATTATGATAATCAGCACGATCCTTTTTTATTGCCCGATATGG
>CAUUHI010000056.1:0-3733 GCA_963544935.1 uncultured Saccharimonas sp. (SeqCode)
AACTTTTCGTGGCATTTTTATTTCTCCCTCTTAGTACCGTATTTCGAACGGCCTTGTTTACGATCTGCAACACCTTGAAGGTCAAGCGCACCACGAACGATATGATATCGCACACCTGGAAGGTCGGGCACGCGTCCACCACGAACCAAAACAACAGCGTGCTCTTGAAGATTGTGACCTTCACCACCGATATAAGCCCAAACTTCGTGACCATTCGTCAAACGAACACGAGCAACTTTTCGAAGCGCCGAGTTAGGCTTTTTAGGTGTTTTTGTTGTAACTTTCACACAAACTCCACGTTTCAAAGGCGCATTTTGTGCATAATATTTAGTTTTTAGCGCATTATGAATTCGACCAAGTGCTGGCGATTTTGATTTTTTCGCAGCAGTTTTTCGAGGTTTTCGCACTAATTGATTGATAGTTGGCATCAATTCTCCCTTAAATTATTTTAATATTTTCACTTTTTCGAAAGTTGATAAAGTTTTCAAAAAAGCGCCTCATATTTTTCGAAACAGCATTTTCGAAAAATGTCTTTACCTTTCTAGCTGAAATCACCAACACACAGGTTCATTCACTAGAAAGAGGAAACTCACTAGATATTTTAGCAGATTTCGAAACAAAATGCAAGCGTTTCAGACTAATAAATCGCGTTACATAATTAAAACATATTTAAGTGGAGAATGTCATCTGTGATTATTTTAAGATTTTCTAAAATAAAAACCCGAGTAAAACTCGGGAATTACTGGAGTATGGAAAGTTTAAGGTCATGAACAAGCTTCGTGATTTTTCTGTTTGCTTCAGAAAATATGCTTCTTGATTTGAAATTATTTAACTCAGAACCACCCCGCTCTTGTATCTCGCCATTTTCAATTATTAAGATAATATATCGCGAGTTTTTTAAGATTTTTAAATCAATATTGTTTCGCATATAGATCGCAAGCTCATCACCTAAACATTCGATTAGAATATAAATTTCTCGTGAAGAGTTTTTATATAGAAAAGCTTCTGTTCGAAAAGCATTTGGCTCTTCGAAAGATATAAGTGATATACTTTCAATATCCGAAAATCCAGCCTCCAACAGTAGATTTTCCACATTTTCTTGCGTGAAAATTAAATCATCCATTTTTTAAACCTCCGTGAAAAGAACTAGATTTTAATTATATACTTAAAGAGTGAAAAAATCAAGAAAAAACCCAGCTTTTTGCTGGGTTAATAATTATTTTGCGAATCTTTATCTACGGCGCTCGAACTCATTTTCGAGTTCATCGAAAAATGAATTAGTCTTACGCTCGCACTCTCGCAGGAGGCTTGTCTGAGTTTCATTGCCAAAAACTAGACCTTTCGATACTTCGCTTTTGATACATTTCGGTAGATAAACATCTTTTACAAAAAGATAGTTTACATTTTTAGGAGCCTGTGTATTAGGCTGCGCTGAGAATTTTAATTCATTGCCTAGATGATGAACTGAGATTATGAATGAATTTCCCCGTTCATCAAAAAGTTTCGCTCCTAAATCTATCGCTCCTTCTTCAGTTGGTGCTAAAATTTCAACTGATTGAAAACCTGCACCCAGAAGCGCATCCATCAAAAATTCTTCTGAGAAGTAATTCTCGCGATAAAGCTTTTGTTTTGCTTTATATATACTGAGAGCCGATTTGAACCAATTTAGAATTGACATTTTTTTTACCTCTTTGTAAAATACTTAAACTTAAACTATAAAATTTAAAGTTTAGCTTGTAGTATTCTACCATAAAAATATAAAGATGTCAATTGTTAAATGACGATTCCGCCGCCCAAACAAACTTCACCAGAATAAAATACAACACTTTGGCCACTAGTAATTGCGCGTTGTTCATCTTGCAATTCAATTTTCGCCGAATTATCACTTTCAAAAAATATTTTTGCATTCACGAGTGGCGCGCGATGGCGGATTCGAACTTGAATTTTTGCCCCATTTTCAACTTTTTGGTTGATCCAGTGAAGTGCTGAAACCTCGATTTTATTAGACCAAAGTTCGCCGTTATTGATATCTGTTGTTACGAAAACTTCGTTAGTTTCCATATTTTTACCACAAACATAAAATGGTAGTCCGCCACCAATGTTCAAGCCGTGGCGCTGGCCTAAAGTGTAAAAAATCGCACCATCATGCCAACCGAGAACTTTGCCTGTATTTTTGTTAATGATTTTTCCTGGTTTTTGTTCGGGGATAAATTGTTTTAGAAAATCACGAATTCCAATTTTTCCAACAAAGCAAATTCCTTGTGAATCTTTTTTTCGAGCAGTAAAAAGCCCGCGCTCTTTCGCCATCTCGCGCACTTCAGGTTTAGTAAATTTACCAAGTGGAAACAAAGTTCGCCCCAGAGCCTCACCTCGCACACGATACAAAAAATAAGTTTGGTCTTTATTTTCATCTTTTGCGCGGAGTAGCTCGCCTTTTTCGCTTTTCGAAAGATTGAAATTTTCGTCAGAATTTTCAGTAAAAGCATTTCGAACGCCAGCGTAATGACCTGTTGCAATTAGATCTGCTCCATTTTCAAGCGCGGCCTCTAAGAAAAGCTTAAATTTTACTTCTTGGTTACACATGATGTCGGGGTTTGGTGTGCGGCCAATTTCGTATTCATCAAGCATATATTGTACAACTTTTTCGTGGTAGTATTTTTCAAAATCGAAAACTTTAAAATCAATACCAAGCTGAACCGCAACTCTTTTTGCGTCGGCCAAATCTTCTGCCCAAGGGCATTTCATTCCTGGTAAATCTTGCGTCCAGTTTTTCATATAAACGCCCACAACGTTATATCCTTGTTCTTTTAAAAGCGCTGCCGTTAAAGATGAATCCACTCCACCACTCATTCCAACATATACTTTAATTTTTGAATTATCCATTTATTCTCCTATATAAAATCTAAAAATTCCAAAAAGCTCGCTCATCGAGAGATACCAACCGCGTGAATTCATCCACCAAAATCCATTCCAATCTAGATCATTTAAAACTGGTGCCGAAATCACCTCCACGCCTAAACCTTCTAAAGCCTTTTCGAATTCGAGTCTTGCTCGAGTTTGATGATATTTTGAAGTGGTTAGAATTACGCGCTTATAGCCATTTTGCTTAATTATTTTTGCAGTAAATTGTGCATTTTGGTGAGTGTTTTGAGCCTTTTCTTCGAGTAAAATTTCTTCTTCTAAAACTCCTTGTTTTCGGGCTAAAATAGCCATTTGGCGCGCATCGCTTAAAACTTTAGGATTAGAATTCGCGCCTGAAAAAATCAACTTTTTAGCTTCAACTGATTTAAAAATCTCAATCGCTTCACGAGTTCTTAAAGCAGTATTTCCGCCAGAAATCGCTATAACTGCATCAATTTTTTGAGAACATTCACCTTTTTTGTAGTTTGGGCAAATTTCAGCGAGCCGATTTTTATCACTAATAATCAAAGTTGTGCTAATAATAAAGACCACAACTAAACCTACAAAGGCTAAAAGCCAAGCAATAAATTTTACCATTTACTTTTGAATCCTCTCAAACTCAGCTCGCACAGTTTTCGAAATTATTTCAGCCGCACGCTTTGTGTTTTCTTCATTCGAAAGTTTTCCTAGCGAAATTCGCAAGCTTCCGTCAGCTTCGGAATTGCTTAAACTCATTGCAGTTAAAGTGTGTGAACGCGTGCCTTTATTTGCCGCACAAGCTGAACCTGTTGCCACTAAAACCCCTTGTGTTTCGAGCGCAAAAACCATCCGC
>CAUUHI010000057.1:0-3647 GCA_963544935.1 uncultured Saccharimonas sp. (SeqCode)
ACCTCGGTTTTGTACCGAGGTTTTTAATTTTAAACCAAACTAAAACGCCCATTTTTTGAGCGTTTTTATAGTTTAAGAATTTAATTAGATTTTTTCGATTTGAAGAATGTCAAGTTCAACTGGTGTTTCGCGGCCAAACATTGAAACCATAACTTTGATTTTACCTTTCACGGCGTCAATCTCAGAAACTGCACCTTCAAAACCTTTGAATGGGCCATCAATAATATTGATAATTTCACCTTCAGAAAAGTTAATTTCAAACATTGGTTCTTCGGCACCCATTCGGCGGCGAATATCACGCATTTCTTTTTCGGAAACTGGTGTTGGTGAATCTGAGCCAATAAATCCAGTCACACCTGGTGTGTTTCGAACAACAAACCAAGTCTCCTCGGTTAATTTCATTTCAACTAAAACATAACTTTGTAGAATTTTTCGTTCAACAACTTTGCGTTTTCCATTTCTAACTTCAATCTGCTTCTCTTTCGGAACAAGCGTGTCGAAGATTTTATCGGCCATATCTACGCCTTCAATTCGTTGGCGAAGATTTTCCGCAACTTTGTCTTCATATCCCGCTAAAGTTGTAACCGCATACCAGTTTCGGGAATCATCATATCGTTTATTTGCCATAAATACCTTTCAAAATTACTTAATTAGTGTTTTAAAAATCCAGTTAAACAAGCCGTCTAGCAATAAAATTAATGTCGCAAACCCTACAGAAAATGCAATTACGGCACTAGTCATTTTCCAAGTTTCTTTGCGAGTTGGCCAGCGAACGAGTTTTAGTTCTTTCCAAGAAGCCACCAAATATTTACCAAGTGCAATAAATGGAATTGTAACGAATCTAAACGGTTTCATTAAAATTCGCACAAATTTTGGTGCCGGTTTTTTGGCTTTTTTCTCTGTTTTGATGCCAGCAACTTTTGCAGCATATTTACTTATTTTTAGCTCTTTCGAAACTTCTTTTTCAGGCTTCGATTTTGCGTTTTTTGCTTTAACGCGAGTTATTTTGGTTTCTTTCTTCGCCATCTTTCTCCTATTTCAAAATTAAAAAGCCTATTAGGCTTGATATGTCAAGTATACCATAAAATTTTTAAAAAAGCAAAAAATATGTAAAAATCTATTCTTTAATTTTTGGGAGTTCAAAAAAGAATTTCGAACCGTGGTTTAATTTGCTTTCGAGTTGAATTTTTGTACCAATTTTTGCCGCCAATTTTGAAGAAATATAAAGTCCTAAGCCCGTGCCACCAGTTTCTCGCGTTCGCCAATCTTCACTCCTGTAAAACTTTTCGAAAATCCGTTTTTGATCGCTTGAGCTAATTCCTATCCCGGTATCTTTAATCTCAAAAATTACACCTTTTTGTGAATTTTTAAAACAAATTTCAATCGAGCCCTCGCGCGTATATTTTAAGGCATTTGTGATAAAATTTTGTAATAATTCTTCTAAATAAAGTTTGCTAGCTTTAATATGATTAAGATTATTGTCAATATTTAAATTGAGGCTTAGGCCTCTTTCGAAAGCTGTTTTGTGATATTTTTTGAAAAGTGTCTCGGCAAGCTCTTTTGGGTTAATCTCTTCCGTTCCTTCACCGATTCCTCTTTCTGTGCGTGAGAGTATTGAGAGATCATTCACCATTGTTGCGAGAAAATTATTTTGGGTGTAGGCAGTTTTAGCAGATTTTTCAAGCATTTTAAAAGGTGCTTTTTTATCAATTAGCAGTTTTAAATTACTCAAAGAACCCTCTAAAATTGCTACTGGTGTGCGAAGTTCGTGGCTCACAACACTAATAAATTCATCACGCTCTTCATCGAGCGTTTTTTGTTTGGTAATATCACGTAAAATTACCACGAATTTTTTTAAATTAGACCTTGATTTTTTCGAAAAAGATTCTTTAATTTTAATAATTTCAATTTCAATTCGTAGTGTTTCATCTTCTTTTTGAAGGATTAAATCATTGGTTGAGAAATATGGCTTTCCTGCTTTAAGAATTTCTTGAATTTCGAATTTTTGTGTGTTGATTTTCGCAAGCTTACAAATTTTCGAAAGGTTCTTATTTAAAATTTCACTATTTTCGCCTAAAATTTCAAGTGCTGCAGAGTTGTACAATTCAATTTTTCCGCGCGAATCAATACCTAAAACTGCATCAGTTAAGCTGTTAATGATCGTTAAGATTCTATTTCGCGAATCTTCAGCATTTTTGCGGGCTTCAAACATTTTTTGGCGAGTTTGTCTTTGACGAACTCCAAAGATTATAAAAGCTAAATTTAAAGTAAAAAGTGCAAAAAATATCACTATAAAATTATTAAAAGTTAGCGGATTAGTAATAAAAATAATTGCAATTTCAGACAGAAAAATCATTGTGCCGAGCATGGATCTTATTAAAAGCTCATTTTTGCGATTATGAAATTTATCCATAACCATAATTATACGCTAAAGAAAATGAAAAATCAATTTTAAAAACCGCAAGAATAAGGAGAAATTGCGGTTTTAAAATTTATTCACCATGCTTGCGGTCAAGCGACATGAAGCGGAGACGTTCTGGGTGAAAATAGAGCTCAATTGTTCCAACTGGGCCGTGGCGATGCTTAGCAAGAATAAGATCGGTGATATTTTCACGCTCAGTTTCAGGATTATAGTAAGCCTCACGATAAAGGAACATTACGATGTCTGCATCTTGCTCGATAGAGCCAGACTCACGGAGGTCGGCGAGTTGCGGTATTTTGGGGTCACGGCTCTCAACTGAACGACTAAGCTGTGAAAGCGCAATTACAGGCACATTTAATTCGCGTGCGAGTAACTTCAAACCACGCGAAATTTCTGAAACTTCTTGAACACGGTTTGCCGAAGATTTTGCTGAGCCGCTTCCTTGCATTAGCTGGAGGTAGTCAATAATAATTAAGCCAAGCTCGCCATCATGTGCCGCGCGCCGTGCTTTTGTTCGCATTTCGAGAACACTTACGCCTGGTGTATCATCAATAAAAATTGGAGCTTCAGCCATTTCGCCCATCGCATCAGCTAGCTTTGCGAAGTCTTCATCACTCAAATTTCCCGTTCGAATATTCCACGAATCAACTCCAGCGGCATCTGCAAGCATACGGTCAACAAGCTGTTCTTTACTCATCTCAAGGCTAAAGAAAAGCACTGATTTTTTTTCAATCGTAGCAATATTGTAAGCTAAATTTGTTACGAAAGTTGTTTTTCCCATCGCTGGCCGGGCAGCAAGAATAATTAGGTCTGAACGCTGCAATCCTGCTGTTTTGTTATCAAGATCACGATAGCCTGTTCGAATCCCACGAATCGCCCCTTTGTTCTTATAGAGCTCATCTAATCTTTCGAAAGATTCGTTCAGGATATCTTCCATTGAAGATAAATCTTGTTTTAAGCTTGCATCTGAAACGCTGAAAAGTTCAGCTTCACTTTGTCCTAAAAGTTGCGGAACAGTTAATTCTTCATTAAAAGCCAATTCAGTAATATCGCCACCAGCCTTGATTAGCCGTCTTCGAACTGCTGCCTGAGCCACAATTTCAGCATAACTTGCTGCGTGCGAAGCTGTTGGAACGTAGTTTGTCAATTCTGCTAAATAACTTGAGCCACCAACTGCGTCAAGTTCTTCTCGTTTTTTAAGCTCGTTCGTGAGTGTTAGAAGGTC
>CAUUHI010000058.1:0-3629 GCA_963544935.1 uncultured Saccharimonas sp. (SeqCode)
AAATAAGTTAAAAAACAGAGAGATGCGGCTTGCTGTGGCAATAGTTGAGGGTGAGAATTTTAAAAAGTTTGATTGGTTTGAAATTAACGATTAGCAATTTTGCAAAATATTTTGCATTGCTGATTTTTCAGAGGCAGTTACCCAAATTGAGTATTTTTTCTTGATTGAAATTTGGCGAGAAATATATTCACAGCGAAAATCTTTATTTGAGGGAAGCCAAGAGGCGGCATCAGAATCACCTTTTTGCTGATTGGCTGGGCCATCTGAAGCTAAAAGATTTAGTGGATCATTCGCAAATTCGATTCGTTTTTCTTTCGAAAATTGTTGAGCGCCTTTTTGCCAAGCATCAGAAAGTGCAACAACGTGGTCGATTTGAACAGCAGAAGCATTTTGCTTGCGTGAAAAATTAATTTCTTTACCAGTGTAAGGGTCTTTTAGGGTTCCGCTTAAAATTTTACAATCTGAATTTTCTACAACATTTATTAAATCACGTTTTAAAATACGATTTCGTGTATCGCAACCGCTAGAATCTTTTGCCCAGCCTTTACCAAATTGCTCGCGAGAATAACCAGTTTTTGGTGAACGGCCTTTAACTTCAAGTGAGTTTAAATCAGTTAAAGAATTTTGAAAATCTGATTTTTTGTTTGAATTTGGTTTTGAAGTTTGCCAAAAATCTGGATTTGCTAAAATTGCTGCAATTGCAATCGTGGCTATAAAAAATAAACCAAAAATTCTCCTTCTTCGAAAAATACTTTGCTTTTTTCTCATAAAAATATTATAATGGTTATGATATGATTTTTCAACAGAAAACTTTTTGGAGAGTGGCTCGAACTTTAGTCGTTATTACTATTCTTGGTAGCGCAGCATTTTTTGTGCTATCTAACCAACGCGGGATTCGTGATTATTTTGCGGCACAAAATTATAAGCCAGATCCTGAAATTTTAAAAATAGAAAATAAAATTAAACCAACCACTAATGCTAAGACAATTTTTTATGCCTCCAATCCAAAGGTCGAAGATTCAGGTGAATTTAATAAAAATTGCAAAAACCGTGAAGAGGATTCAGCGATTTTGGGGTGTTATAAGTTGGGCAAAATTCATCTTTATGATGTAAAAAACTTGAAACTTGACGGTATAAAAGAAGTAACAGCAGCTCACGAGCTTTTGCATGCAATTTGGGAGCGAATGAGCTTGAGTGAACGAGATAAGATTGGTAAACTGCTTAATGCTGAGTATGAGAGGGTCAAGGATGCGGATTTCGAAAAGTTGATGCAGTCTTATGATCGGACTGAGCCTGGTGAGCGGATCAATGAGCTTCATTCTTTAATTGGCACGGAGCAGCTGGAAATTTCGAAAGAGCTAGAAGAGCATTATGCTAAGTTTTTTAAAAATCGTAGGGAAATCGCTCAGATCTATCAAAGTTATAATAAAAACTTTAAAGATTTAAAGAACCGAGCAGAAGCTTTGACTGCGGAGCTTGAAAAAATGAAGCCAGAAATTGAACAATCTACAAAAAAATACTCTGAAGATTCTAAAGAATTGGAGGAAGATATTGCTGAGTTTAATAATGATGCTAAAACTGGAAAGTATGAAACTCAGGCAGAATTTAACGCTGACCGTGCAAAATTATTGCAAAGAATTCGAAATCTTGAAAATTCAAGGTTGAAAATTAATAATTTAGTGAATAGTTACAATTCGAAAATTAATGAATTTAATGAAGTTTCAGTCCAGCAAAATGAACTCTATAAAAGTATAAATTCAAATTTAAATTCACCAAGTTTATAGTTTTCAAAAAAGATTTATTGTGATAAAATATTAGTTGTGGCGAAGTTAAAAACAAAATTTGTATGTCAAAATTGTGGAGCTTCTTATCCTAAATGGTCGGGAAAATGCGAAAACTGTGGCCATTGGAATACCTTGGTTGAGCAAGTTGAAGAAGCTTTAGGAAAAAATGCAATCAGTAAAAGTACGAAAACTGGTCGTATTTTGAACGTACAAGATTTGAATGAAGTTATTTCTGAAAAAAAACAAGAAAGGATTTCGAGTGGTATAAGAGATCTTGATATTGTTTTGGGTGGTGGAATTTTGCCGGCAGGAGTACTTTTGATTGCGGGACAGCCTGGAATCGGAAAATCTACGCTCTTAATGCAGATCTCGGCTTTTATTGCTGGTTCGAAAAATGTTTTGTATGTTTCAGGCGAAGAATCGGCAGAGCAAGTAGCATTACGCGCAAAAAGGCTTGGTGCTTCTGAAGCTAAAAATCTTAAATTTGCCGCCTCAACTTCGGCTAATGATATTTCAGCAACAATTCGTGAGGGCGGTTTTGATTTAGTGATTATTGATTCGATTCAGACTCTGGCGATGGAAGAAATCTCGAGCGCACCGGGAACAGTTTCGCAAATTACGAATTCTTCTAATTTAATAATTCAAGCAGCAAAAAGTTCTGGAACGGCTGTTATTCTGGTCGGCCATATTACAAAAGAAGGTTCAATCGCTGGGCCAAAAACACTTGAGCATCTAGTTGATGTAGTTTTAAATTTTGAGGGTGACCGATATGGTGGATTTAAGGTTGTACGGGCAGTAAAAAATCGCTACGGTTCAACTAGTGAGGCGGCGATTTTTGAAATGGTTGATAATGGCTTGAAAATTGTCGAAAATCCTTCAGCAGCACTTTTGGCTGAGCGCCGAAATACGGATGGCTCGATAATTATGGCAACTCTAGAGGGAACTCGCCCGATTTTGGTTGAGATTCAGGCTTTAGTAACAACTTCAAATTTTGGGTATCCAAAGCGAGCAGCGAGCGGATTTGATATAAATCGCCTCAATTTATTAATCGCAGTTCTTCAGCGGCGAACTAAGCTTGATTTAAGTGATAAAGATATTCACATAAATGTGGTTGGCGGGTTAAAACTTGATGACCGAGCGGCCGATTTGGCTGTTACGATGGCAATCGCTTCGGCAGCTGCAAAGCGAAAACTCTCTGACGGTGTAGTAGTTTTTGGTGAAGTTGGCTTGGGTGGTGAAATTCGAACAGCAATTCAAGCTGAAAGAAGAATTGTTGAAGCAAAGAAGCTTGGATTTAACAATGTTCTTGCTCCAAAAAATTCTTCGAAAGATAGTATTGTGACATCTGTTCGTGATTTGCGAGAAGCTTTAATTAAATATTTACAATAAAGGAAAGTATGGAAACATTTTTACTATTTTTAATTTTATTTATTGTGTGCGGAATTTGGTTTGATTCGAAAAATGATAAACCGTTGATTTCGAAAACAAAAAAACAAGTACTAGTTGACACATCAATTTTAATTGATGGCCGATTTTTAGCAGTAGCGAGAACTGGATTTATTAATTTTGGTATTCTGATTCCGCGGAGTGTAGTTGGCGAGCTTCAAATTTTGGCGGATGGTGGCGATGATGAAAAACGAGTTCGTGCAAGATATGGCTTGGATATTATTTCGGCTCTTCAAAATGAAGAAAAAATAACTGTAAGTATTTTAGCGGATGGAAATTCTGCGGCAGAAGGGGTAGATAATCGTTTGATTTCGCTAGCAAAAAAAATGAATGCTGATATCTTAACGGCAGATTATAACTTGAATAAAGTTGCAAAAGTTGAGGGAATTGAAGTTTTAA
>CAUUHI010000059.1:0-3624 GCA_963544935.1 uncultured Saccharimonas sp. (SeqCode)
AGCTGAAATTCTTTTATCTGAGGTGGTTTACAATGGAAAACCATCCAGTGAAATCCAAGAATCTTTCGAAGAATTAAAACTTCGAAGGGATGTTACTTATAGTCAACTTTCTAATTCCTCTCCTAAAAATGTATCCAAGGCTTTAAAACTAATAAAATCACGAAAAGATAATGATTATGAGGAGGATTATAAATACTTTATTTCAAAAGAATTGATGAAAGTTAGGGAGGAAGAATAATGTCCTTATCTAATGATTTTAAAGAGTTTTGCGAAGACGAACTGCCCATGACGGATGAGGAATGGGAAAAATGGGAGAATAGATTAAAAGAGATTACGAAACGACTTAATCGAAAATACTATTCCTTAGATGAGCTTGAAGATGAAGAAACTGACAATGGTTTGATTGTCGGTAGTGTGGGGAGAACGACGGCTGTTCGAAATGTTAGTGATTTTGATTATATTTTTTCACTACCATCAGAAGTGTATAGACGATTTGATTCTTATGAGGGCAATGGTCAATCAGCACTTCTACAGGAAATAAAAAACGAATTACTAAAAAGATACCCGAATACAAAAATAAAAGGAGACGGACAGGTCGTTGTTATTGATTTTTCGGATGGTGGAAAAATTGAGTTAGTTCCAGCTTTCGAACAATCTGATGGAAATTTTAAATATCCTGATTCTCGTAACGGAGGCTCTTGGAAAACTACTAAATCAAAGCCTGAAATTGAAAAATGCAAATCTTTAAATTCGAATTTTAATAATCATTTTTCTAACTTAACAAGACTCATACGACGATGGAAAAATCATATGGGCTTTTCATTTAAGGGGCTGTTGATAGATACTTTGATATCTGATTTTATTGATGATAAAGGTATTTCTGAAATATATTACTCTGATTATAATATTCTCTTGAAAGATATTTTTGAATACTTTTCAAATCAAGATAAAAATAGAGAGTATTGGTATGCTTTAGGTAGTAATCAAAAGATTTATAATAATGATGGAGCAAAATTTATCAATAAAGCTAAGCAGGCTCTAAAGAAAATAGAAGACGCTTCAGAAGAGAAACTTACTGAAGTTTATAGACAGCTGTTTGGTAGGCAATTCGCCAAATCTAACTCTACTATAAATAGGGCCGAGAATGAAAAATTTATTGATGAATTATTCAGTGTTGATATCTGCTATAATATTGTTTTGGAATGTGAAATTACTCAAAACGGTTATCGAAGAGCATTTCTTTCTGATTTTTTAAAGAAGGGGTATAAAATTAAAAGTAAGAAATCTCTCGATTTTAAAATTATAAAATCAAATATTCCATATGAATACAGAAGAAAAATTAAGTATTATTGGAAAGTTAGAAATATTGGAGATGAGGCAATTAAAAGGAAATGTGAGCGAGGTGCTATTATTGAAGGTGAAATAGAACATCACGAAGATTCTCAGTTTAAAGGAGACCACTATGTTGAATGTTATGCTGTTTTAGGTAATACTGTTATAGCAAGAGATAGAATAACAGTGCCCATTGACCCGTTAAAAGGGAAAGATTATGCATTTTAATTTTATTTAATGCTCTTCCTAGATTAAATGATTCCAGGTTATTATTTTTTAATTGAAAAGTCTTTGCTGGAGGTGAAACTACAAATCGTATACATATTTTGACTGTTATTAATATGTGGTATAATAGAACTATATGGAAGAAGATATTATAACTGAAAACGCTGAGATCAAAAATACTGAAAATCTGACAGAAAACGAGGTTAAAATTTCAAATAAAGACCAAAATTTTGAAGAAGATGAAAATTCGAAAAAAGATGAATCAACTGATATTTTTCAGTGGGCAAATTTGACTGATGGAATTAAAAATGAGCTCGATGTAGAATTTTTCTTATTTAATAAAAATTTTGTGCCTTTTACAACTAGTTTTTCGAGCGAACTAAACTCGCAAATTAAGCCGTTGTTTTTATTTGATATGATAAACTTTGTAAATATGGGTGCAGGAACTGGTTTGAGCGTTCGAGATTATGAAATGGATGGTGGTGCAGGCAAAGATGTGCTTTTAAAAACTGAACTACGAAAAGTTCAACACGCTGATGCGCTATTGAACATAATTGAAACGCAATATTCTGACATTGTGGAATTTAACGAAAACGAACATGATTTTAAGCGGATTAAAGGAATTTTGGCAAGGTTTACAAATTCTAAAGGCGAGAAATTTTATGTTGCTAAACAAATTATGCAAGGTCAAGTTTTGCGCGGAGCAACCGCTTGGGAATTTCGAAATGGTAAATTTGGTGCATTTGAGCCTGAATTTGGTTTAAAAATCCAGCCAGATAATCAAGTTTTGATCGTAAACAATGATATTTTTATTTTCAACCAAGGAAAATTCGAAAAACTCTTTAATTATGACTATAAAAAACAAGTTTTAGCTGATAAAAAAGTTTTGGAAATCGAAAGAAAATATAAATTGAGTTTTCCTGATGGTTTAGATTTACAAACTTTGGTTCGCGAACGTAAAAAAGCTGCTACGAAATTACAAAAAATGGATGAAATTGGTGAAATTTCACAAGAAAAAGTGGTTGAATATGCTGATGAAATGCAACTTGAATTAATGACGGATGACAACGGTGCGATCATTATTATGGATGGCAACGATTTGGATATGTTTGTGAATTTAATTAATGAAGATTATATCTTGAGTGAAATCACTGGGCGCCGTTATGAAATTAAAAGCAAAAAATTGCTCGACGAGCCAGAAGGTGAACCGCCACGAATGATCGGAAGCGAGTAGTTTTCGAAAATGAAGCAAGCGTTAGCATTAGAGATTATGCTCTCAGGCGAAAATGTTTTTTTAACTGGTGCAGCGGGAAGTGGAAAAACTTTCACGCTTAATCAGTTCATTAAGCTTGCAAAAAATTCTGGAAAAAAGGTTAGCGTTACGGCCACTACTGGTTTAGCGGCAACTCATCTTGGAGGAAACACTATTCACGCATGGAGCGGAATTGGAATTTATGATTACCTTTCGAGAAAATTTTTTGAAAGATTCCCAAAAACGCGGGCTGAAATTATTAAAAATACAGATATTTTGGTGATTGACGAAATCTCTATGCTGCACGATTTTCGACTAGACATGGTTGAAGAAATTTGTCGCACAATTCGCCAAAATGATAAACCTTTTGGTGGGATTCAAGTAATTTTATGTGGCGACTTTTTTCAGCTACCGCCAATTAACCGAACTGGCGGCTTTGCAATTCATTCAAATGCCTGGAAGCTTGCCGAATTTACAATTTGCTATCTTGAGGAAAATCACCGCCAAAAAAATGATGAACTATCTGAAATTTTAAACGCACTTAGAGCAGATGATTTACGCCGAAAGCACGCTCAAAGTTTGCTTGATCGCATTGATATTGAGCCTAATTTTGAAAGTGATGATTTTTCGAAAAACTTAACCGAACTCCACACTACTAATATCGATGTTGATAAAATTAATGAGCAAAAGCTTGACGAACTTGAAGGCGAGGAGTTTCATTTTGCGCAAACTACAACTGGTGCAAAAAACTACGTTGAAACTTTGCAGAAATCTGTTCTTGCGCCAGAACTCTTGCGACTTAAAAAAGGTGCTTT
>CAUUHI010000060.1:0-3592 GCA_963544935.1 uncultured Saccharimonas sp. (SeqCode)
AGCACGGTGCCGAATTATAAAAAACTCCTCCTAGTCGGTGGAGTTTTTTCGTATTTTTTAAAGGTTGTCCTTGACTTTATAAGAAAAAAATGATATAATACGTTTTATGGAAAGATTTAATAGTAAAATAGAAAAAGAAAATGATAATGAATATTCAAAAGAAGCCTTTGATGAGGCTGTAAAAGCACTCGGGTCAAGATTTCATGAAGACTGGCGTAAAACTCGTTTAAATGATAATGGCACTTTTGAGCCACGATTAAAAACTACTAAAGATCAAGAATTGATTTCTATTCATGGAACTAATGAAGTAGATATTGCTAACTCAACTTATGATGAACTGCCTGAAGACTGGAAAGGCGAGAATAAAGCTGCTGCAGAGGTTATTGCTAAGATTTTTAATGAATATAGCGGTAATATTGAGTTAGAAGATCCAATTATTCGATCGCAAGTTGGTAATAAAGTGCACGATGCCTGGCTCGAGAGAAATGGTGAATGGGCACCAGAAGAGCAGAAGTTACCATTTGATGATCTTTCTATTGAAGAACAAGAAAAAGACCTTGAACAAATTCGAATAGCGAAGGAAGTTTTTGAAGTTTAATTATTAACCATAAACTATAAAATGCTAAAAATAGCCTTTCGGGGCTATTTTTTAATGATTTAAAGAAATCTTAGTAAATAATTTAATATCGAAAAGTTTCTTACATCTCTCAATAAGAGTTTTAAACAGCGTTAAGTACTTCAGAATAACCCAGAAATTATAAAACTTATAATAAAATAAAAAACTCTTATGTAAATATTGACAAAAAGCATAAGTTGTGCTATAATTAAAACATAATCAAAAAATAGATTAGATTTTAACAAAACAAAGGAGATTAAATGGCCGGAACAAAGGCGGGCGGCGCAAAGGCAGCTGCAACTAATAAAGCAAAATATGGAAAAGATTTTTATTCACGAATTGGGCAAAAAGGCGGTAAAAATGGAACAACTGGCGGATTTGCTGCGAACCGTGAACTTGCAAAAATTGCGGGGCAAAAGGGCGGTCGAATTAGCCGTCGTGGCCCAGCTACAACAAAGATTTCAATGACTGAAGAGTCTGAAGAATCGAAAATTGAAGTTCGTGTAGCTTAAAAAATATACAAATAAAATCACGCTTTCGAAATATTGCGTGATTTTATTTTATTTTATTTTTCGCCGCAAACTTTTAAAACGAGAGTCGTTATTTTGCCAGATAGTTCCGCAAGCGGGACATTTATATGTTGAATCTTTTTGTTGAAAACCATTTAGTTTGCATTTTGGGCAGAGGCTTCTTTTATGTAGCCAATCTCGGTAAGTGTCAAGCTTGCTTTCAGCTAAATTTGAACTAAAACAAAATCCATATTGACTTACAAGGTTATTTTGAACGAACTCCCAAGCTTCAGACTCCATCTTAAGTAGTTCAATATCAAGCCAAAAATCTTCGTGGCCAAGCAGTGCGTGAGCTAATTCATGCAAAATTAACAGATGAAAATTTGAAGATTCTGGTTCGAAAAAAATTGTATTTTCTTTCTTTGACCAATAGAAATCATCACTTTCTTCGAAATTGAATTGAGGAAAGTCTTTGCGCAATTTTTCGACAAATTCTAAATTCATTAAAAATTCAATGCCTCTTTTGCAAATTCAAAACAGCCATAAATAACTGCTTCGCGCGGTTTTTGAGCTTTAACGATTTTTGGGCAAGAAATCCCTTCGGGCAGATTTTCGCGAACAATTTGTTCTAGAAGAAGATCGAATTTTTTAAAATTTTCACCAAGGCTACCACCAATAATAATTAACTCTGGCTGAATTACTGGGATTATCACTAAAAATCCGCGTGAAATTCTATCTGCAATATTTTGCCATTGTCGTGGTTTTGAAATCTCGCTCGCATATTTACCATAAACATTAAAAATTGCCCGTGCACTTGCAAATTCTTCCCACTCTCGCACTCGGCCATCAAATTCAATTGGGATTCTCCCAATTTCGCTATTTTTCAGGCCTTGGTTGATTTTTCCATCTGTTATTATGCCTGAACCAACTCCCGTTGAAAGTGTAATATAAAGAATATTTTGAGCTTTATTTTTGAATTTTTTACTTTCAAAAAGCCCAGCAAGATTGGCGTCGTTTTCAACTAAAATTTTAATATTTGGAAATATTTTTGAAAGTTCAGCTTTTACATTAAAATTCTGCCAACGTAAATTTTTTGCCCACAAAATTACACCGTTTTCAATAATTCCAGGTTCGGCACAAGAAATTGCTTCGATTTCACCCGATTTCAGTTGTTCCGAAAATTCTTTTTTAATAACTTTTTCAATAATTTCAAGATATTTTTGCTGAGATTTTGGCGTTTGAAATTCGAAAGATTTTAAAAGTTTACCTTCTTTCGAAAATCCTGCCAATAAAGTTTTTGTTCCACCCGTATCAACTGCAATAATCATAACTCTATTTTACGATGAAAAAAATAAAAATTCAACCTTTTAAAACGCTTGATTTTTTTAGCTCAAAATGTTAAAATGGTAACAATCTATTGGGCAGGTTAATTTTAGCTATGTTCAAAGAAATACAATTAAGGAAGGAGTCTTAAAGACTAATGGCAACAGCCAAAAAAATAACAATGGACGAATTGTTGGCGTCTGCTCCAGAGAGCGTAAACCAACTAAATCAAGGCGAAACTGTTGAGGGAACAATTCTTTCAGTTCGCAAACACGAGATTTTAATTGACCTAGGAGCGAAAGGTGTTGGATTTGTCCCTCGCCGAGAAGCTGGTCATTCAAAGAACCTTGTTGAAGGTGAAACAGTAACAGCAAGCGTTGTTGACACTGAAATGGATAACGGAATGTCGTTGCTTTCTCTTCGAAAAGCTGCAAAAGATCGCGGTTGGGAAGAAGTTATCGAAAAGATGGAAAAAGGCGAAATTATCGAAATTATTCCATTTGATGCTAACCGAGGTGGTTTGCTAGTTGAATATGAAGGAATACGCGGATTCTTGCCTGTTTCTCAACTTTCAGCAGAACACTACCCACGCGTTGGTGCAAGTGATAAAGATGAGATTTTGAGCCGATTGAATGCACTTATTGATAAGCCAATTAGTGTTCGAATTCTTGATGCGGATCGTAAAACTAATAAACTTATCTTCAGCGAAAAAGAAGCTATCAAAGATGGTTTAAACGAACGATTTGACAGCTTGAAGATTGGAGATGAAGTTGAAGGTGTTGCGACTGGCGTTGTAGATTTTGGCGTTTTTGTAAATATTGAAGGAATTGAAGGTTTGGTCCACATTTCTGAAATTTCTTGGGAACGCGTAAATAATCCAAAAGATTATGTAAAAATCGGTGACACAATTAAGGCAAAAATTATCGCAATTGATAAAGATCGCCTAAGCCTTTCAATGAAACAGCTAACTGAAGACCCTTGGCTTTCAGAAGTTGAGCAATTTAAAAAAGGTTCAAGTGTTGAAGGAACTGTAACGCGAATTACACCATTTGGTGCCTTCGTAAAAATCAGCCCAGCAATTGAAGCTCTTGTTCATGTTTCAGAACTTGGCAAAGGAAACGATATTAACCCAGAAAATATCTTT
>CAUUHI010000061.1:0-3587 GCA_963544935.1 uncultured Saccharimonas sp. (SeqCode)
GTCAATCTTGGAGCTAATTTATCTCAGCCGCAGTTACACCAAACTCAGGTGCAGCAAAAAAATCAAGTTAGTTGGCAAGAAAGGGCGTTCTCGGGCGGCTTTAATAACGCTAATCCGAATAACTCTAATGATGGCGTTAAAAAAGATTCATTTTTGGATGATTGGCTAAAAAAGAGGGATGAAATAAGGAGTAGTAATTCAAATTCTAGCGTCCAGCAAAATCAACCAGAGGCTCCCTCAAAGAGTAATTTAGCGAGAACTTTTCAGAAAAATATTATGCAGAACCAAAGTGTAAATTCTTATAACGCAAATATTTCGAATAATCCACAAGTTCAACAGAATATTAAGCCGCAACAAATCCAAAATGATTCTATAATTCAGGATATAGGAGCTACAAGAACCTCTAATAATTTAAGTAATAGCTCTTCGAACATCGCTAAGAATAACTATAAAAAAGTTGATGACGGCGAGGTTATATTTAAAATCAGGTAGTTACTAGCTATCTGATTTTATTTTTGACTAATCTTATAAGAGATAAAAAGATGAACAACGTTGATATTAAGTATAGTAAAATCTCTGATCTTACGGAGAATCCGTTAAGCATTGAAATATAAAGAACGGAGTAATAAATAATTAATGATAATATTATCGATATAAAAAGTACTTTTGGCTTTATTATTTTTTCGAGAATATTTAGTAAAAAATCTAAAATGCTAGAGTGAAAAATACTTCGAAAAAGATTATTTTTGAAATTTGAATCTTTATGTATGAAATCTAATATTTTTTGGTAAGTTTGATTATTTTTCATTATTTCATTTCTCCTGAATATTGACTAAAATAGCGTATTTCTTTGTATAATAAATTTGTACGAAGTGCCATAATTATTGATATAAAAAATAGAACGATTAAAAATAGTAAAATTATATATTGTTCAAGAACTGGGATTGAATTTAAGAAATAGTCAATATTTTTTATAAAAGGACATTTTATTGGGGTTTTCGAAACTTCACCAAAATTTAATTTAATGAAGCAATCAAATGATTCTCCCCGTTGTCTAAGAGTTGGGATTCTATCTTTAATTTTTATTGCAAAAAATTTGCTTTTTGATTCTCCAGGCTTAATACTAGAATTATTCCAATATATTAGGCTATCTTTGATTTTATAATCTCCTCCATCAAGAAGGTTGGCATATTCTAGTATGTCTGATATGTTGACTTCGAAATTTGAATCCTGAACCATTTTTGAATTATTGGTCACGGTTAATGTGTAAGAAATGATATCTTTAGGCTGGAGTGGGCGTTTTGCTGTTGATTTTACATTATAAGTTAGGTTAGGATTCAGCGATGCTTTTTTGACTATATTATTAGATATAGTTTTCGAAGGTAAGATATTAGTTAAAAATATTGTGAAAAATACAAAAACAATAGCAAAAATATTAAAAATCCACCATTTTAAATCATTTTTTAGTTTTCTTTTATAATCTTGTATTTTTTTGCCCACAGAAGGGCTGCGGTAATAACCTAAAATAATATCTTTAAACATATCCCACCTTTTAACTTAATGCTTATATTTTAGCATATTTTTTATAAAAAAATAAGCTTTATTTGAATTTTTTTATGAAATAAGGTATAATACAGATATAAATTTTATTTATGGAAGTTCTGAATGAGAGGTAAGAATGTCTAAACAAAAAGAAAATAATTACGACGGTTCTCAGATCCAAGTTCTTGAAGGTCTTGAGCCTGTTCGAAAGCGCCCCGGAATGTATATCGGCTCAACCGGCTATGAAGGTGTTCATCATCTTATTAAAGAAATTGCCGATAACTCTATTGACGAAGCAATTGCTGGTTATGGTACAAAAGTTATTGTGCGAATTTTAGATGATGGTGGAATTAATATTACAGATGATGGGCGTGGTATTCCTGTTGATATTCATCCAAAAACTGGGAAAAGCACACTCGAAACTGTTTTAACTGTTCTTCACGCTGGTGGAAAATTCGGCGGCGGCGGATATAAAGTTTCATCTGGTCTGCATGGTGTGGGCTCAAGTGTTGTGAATGCTCTTTCGACGAAAATGATTGCTGAAGTTGTTAAAAAAGGCCAACTTTATCGGATTGAATTTGAGCGAGGTGTTCCAACTACTGAACTTAAGAAACTCGGCAAAACTGACCGCGAAGATGGAACGAGCATAACTTTTTACCCAGACCCAACAATTTTTAAAGAAACTGTAACTTTTGATTATAAATGGGTTGTTAATTATCTCCGTCATCAATCATATCTAACAAAAGGAATTTATACTCAAGTTGATGATGAACGAACTGGTGAGCGACAAGCTTTCTATTTCGAAGGAGGGATTCAGAGCTACGTTAAAAGTTTAAATGTTGGTAAAGAAGTTCTTTCTGAGCAACCATTCTATGTTGAGAAACAAGTTGAAGATTCAATGGTTGAAGTGGCGATTCAATATAATGATAGCTATAATGAGAACGTTCGTGCTTTTGCAAACAATGTAATTAACCCGGATGGCGGAACTCATGTTGTTGGTTTTCGAAGTTCTTTAACTCAAACAATTAACGAATATGCTCGTAAGAATAATCTTTTAAAAGAGAAGGAAGAAAACCTTTCTGGTGATGATATTCGTGAGGGCTTAACTGCGATTATCTTAGTAAAATTACCAGATCCGCAATTCGAAGGGCAAACTAAAAACAAGCTTGGTAATCCAGAGGTTCGCCGGTATGTTCAGCAAGTAATGAATGAGTATTTTGGCTACTATCTTGATGAAAATCCAGCTGTAGCTAAAAAAATTGTGAATAAAGCTCTCCTTGCAGCTCGAGCACGAAAAGCTGCACGTGCTGCACGTGAAAATGTGATTCGAAAAGGTGTTCTTGATGGCTTAAACCTACCTGGAAAACTTGCAGATTGTTCTTCGAAAAAGCCAGAAGAATGCGAACTTTATATTGTTGAGGGAGACTCAGCGGGTGGTTCGGCTAAAAACGGCCGTGACTCTCGAACGCAAGCAATTTTGCCACTTCGAGGTAAAGTTCTAAATACAGAGCGTGCACGCCTTGATAAAATGCTTGCCAATAACGAAATCGTTTCGCTAATTAAGGGTATGGGTGTTGGAATTGGAGAACAATTCGATATTTCTGGCTTGCGATATCACCGAATCATTATTATGACCGATGCCGATGTTGACGGAAGTCATATCGCAACGCTTTTAATGACTTTCTTTTTTAGATATATGCGTGAAGTTGTTGAAGGTGGACACATCTATCTTGCGAAACCCCCACTATTCTTATTGAAGGGTTCAGGAAATAAACACTATTATGTTTATAGCGATGAAGAACGTGACGCAAAAATTAAAGAACTTATTGAAGAGCGAAAAGCCCGTGGAACACAAATTAATCCAGAAGACAATGAGATCAAACAGGCTGGTCTAACGGGAATTCAGCGATATAAGGGTCTTGGTGAGATGGATGCAACACAACTTTGGGAAACAACAATGAATCCAGAAAATCGTGTCTTAATTCAATTAAAGCTTGAAGATGCTGAGCGTGCAGATGCAATTTTCACGAAGTTGATGGGGAGTG
>CAUUHI010000062.1:0-3566 GCA_963544935.1 uncultured Saccharimonas sp. (SeqCode)
AATGATTGCAAAGAAAGAAGATAAGTCCGAGAAGACTGAATTTTATTCTGGCGAAAAAATCGTTATGAACTCACGCGTTGAGGTTTCGAGCGAAGGTTCGGCAAAATCATACGATAATGCCTATTTCTTGCTTAAAATTCCAAAGAAATACCTTAACGGAGATCCAAAAGTAACAGTATCCTCTGCGATCACTTCGAATAGTATTATTTCAGATAATGATTATTATATTTATCGCGGAAATTACGCAAATTTGCAAGCTGGTTCAATTAATTCAATTAATTATATCTTTAAATTTAAAGACCCAGAAACACCTGAGAACTATAAGCCAGAAATCACACACGAGCTTTATGATAAAGATGGGGCTCTTTTGAGTAGGCAAAGTAAAACTCTTAACACTCTTAAATATCAACCTAAAATATCAAATGGGTTAAGCTTATACGATGAAGTCTATATCGCCCGATATACCAATAAAGAAAATACAGATATCGAACCGCTCTATTTTAACGGCAAAAACGTCCCAATTATTAATAATCTCTATACTGAAATTATGCTTGATAAGGAAGATTATACTACAGATAGTGCAATTGGTAGAAAACAAGTAGAATCAGTTATTTATAAAGTCACTCTCCCTGAATATATATCACCCTCACCAGAATCAATTAAGGAAGGTTGGAGCTTTGATGAAAATACAAGAATCGCAACCTATAAACGAACGCAGGGTGAATTCGCTCGCTACAACTTACCAAAGAAACTTGAAACAAGATACGCAGCCAATACACCGCTTTCTGTGTTGAACAAGCGGGCTGAAATTAAATTTAACACAACCGTAAATTATACCGACGGAGCCTCTCTTAATTCAGCTCGAACAGAATATTTTACACCTAAAATTCTTAATTATCCAACAGAAGGTAACGTAAAAATTAATAAAAAATCTTATCCTGGTACTTTAGGTTCATATCGCACTACCACTATATATGGATCAGGATCAGCAAAACGTAATCTGATCGCTGATATATCTAACATCGACTATACTAAAGGTATAAATTATGGATGGCAAATTACAGTTCAAGCCTTGAATGATGGCAGCAACAAGAATTACTCAATAAATTATATTAAAGACTCTTTAAATGATAAAAATCAATATATACACGAGGTATATTATAGCACCAGCTCTGATGGTTATTCGATTTTTAAAGATTTAAAAATACCAAAGTTGGACGTTTACGCTATAGATTCTAAAAATATAGAGACAAAAGTAGGTGAAATTAGTAAATCTTCCATAAGTGTTAATTTTCCATACGGCACGAAAGGTTTTAAAATTAAATTCCCCGAAGGAGCCACTCTTCCAACTAATATTGCAGCAGTCGGAAAAGAATCATATTTCTATTTCACAGTAAAAACTAGGTTTTTAGATATCGATAAGGTTAAAGACTCCATTCAACCCGGTCAAAAATATATAGTTAAAAATAGTGCATCTCTAAAAATAGAAAATAATCCAGAAAAAGAATCTGAAGATGTTGTAGTTCTAGAGAGGCAGCGACAAGAAGTTCAAAATAATATTAAAAGCTACTCACACATTTCGACATCTACAGGATCAAGTATTTCATTTACGGTCAGTAGAAGTGGAAATAAGCCTCTAAAAAAACCGACATACGCCCTCCTCTTCTCAAATGATCTTGGGCTTGGTGATGAAGCTAAAAAATGCATCGATAGTGGTGATTGTTCTTTAACAGAAAACTATAAAAATAGTGGAAAAAAACTTCTTAGAATTACAGGAAAAGATTCCTTAACTAACTCTGAATTTGATAAATTCATATCAAACAGTATCAAGGTTTTAGAATCAACACCGAACAATCAATACACGGTAGATTTCATTACAATGTGGGATGCTAACGATAAGTTCCGTTACGGAGATGGAAATGATGATCTTGACTTTGGTGAAGATGGAAACACAAATTCAACCAATATCGCTCGATCTTCAACCACTTTTAATGTTTTAAAGCCAGAACAAGTTGCTATTAAAAAATATGTTCGCAAGCATAATAAAGGAAATTTCGAAAATAGCGTTTCAAAGCTTGACCCGGCAGATTTAATTGATTATCGAATTTCAGTTATTAATATTTCTGATCGTCCGCTACTAACTTCACGCACACTTGAAGTTTTACCAACTGCAAACGACAAGAAAATCGTTGAAAACAACCAAGGTGTTCAAGAAGATAGAGGAAGCCAGATTCCTACTAAACTAACTGGTGCAATCGCTGAAAAAGAAGGCTTTAAAATTAGCTATTCAACAGATGAGCCAGGTTCAACCCAAAACGAATCTTGGAATAAAAATTTTGTTGACAAAACTGCAATCACCGATTGGTCTAAAGTTCGAATGATTAAAATCGAGCAAAAAGCAAATTATTCTGTGCCTGCTCAGACTGTTGTGAATTTTGATTTCACTGCTCAAATTGATCCAAAGGCTGCCGATAACGCTATTGCAAACAACAGCGTTGCAGTAACAATTAGTGCAAGCGGAAACTTGGTTGAATCCGACCCGGTTGAGGCAAAAGTTGAATATCCTACAACAATCGAAGGTATCGCTTTCGAAGATAACAATAAGAATAATGTTTTTGACGAAAATATCGATACCCTTCTTCCAGACTACACCGTTGAACTATTCAAAAACACCGACAGTACTCCTGTTCAATCAGCCAAAACTGACAGTAAGGGTCATTATAGTTTCAAGACTAAAGATTTTGCAAAGTATCATGTGAGATTTACACGAAAAGAAACTTTAAAAACTGTAGAAAAGAGCTACGCTACTATTATTGCCAATAATAGTAAAGCAAGTCATGTAGATGGAAATTCAACAGATGCAACTGTTCGAAGCTTAAGCTTTACTAATAATCCTCAAAGCAAGCAGTTCTTTATAAATATTGGAGTATTTAGACCTCGTGGATCTGTCGAAGCTAAGTTCGTTAACCAAAACGGTGATGAAATAGAAGCAAAAAAAGTTATCAAAGAGAATGCTTTAATTAACGAAAACTACACCACAACAAAACCAGCCGAGATCACCAAAGACAATTTAGTTTACATTTTCGAAAAACTCAAAGATGGTTCAGACCCAGAGAACGGCACAGTTAAAGAAAAAACACAAACCGTTATCTTCCAATATAAACCAAAGGAAGGCGGAAAAGTTGAAGCTAAATTTGTGAAAGCTGGCACAAACCAAGAAATTTCCCCTGTTGAAATCGTAAAACCAGCAGGAACTCAGGTTGGAACTGAATATTCAGCAACTTCAAAACCAGAAATTAATCAAAATGGACTGAAGTATGTTTATAATAAGATTTCAGCAAATTCTGCACCGGAAAACGGACGTGTCAAAGCTGACTCGCAAACTGTTATCTTTGAATATTCCCCAAAAGCTGGAAAAGGCGTAAATGCTATTTCGAAAATCATTGATTCAAACAAGACAATTAAAACTGAGACTGTTTCACCAGATGGAACTCAAGTTGGGACCCCATACTCAAGCACACCTCAACCAGAGATCACTCATGAAGGAATAACTTATGTGTACAGCT
>CAUUHI010000063.1:0-3562 GCA_963544935.1 uncultured Saccharimonas sp. (SeqCode)
CCGGGAATCATCACCATCGCTTCACAACCGCTAAAGCCTTTCGAAACTGCAAAGTTAACAAAATTATGCCAATTTTCACCAGATTTTATGCAAAATTCAACATTCTCATCATTTTCGAAAACCTTTTCAAAACCTTTAATTTCATTTTTTATAACTATTCCTGCAAAGTTTTGATTCTTTACAATCGTGTTACTTCCGCCACCAAGAATAAAAATCGGCAAATTATTTTTTTCTGAAAACTTAGTCGCGTTCTTAAAATCTTCAATATTTTTTACTACCGTAAAAAAATGAGCTTTTCCACTAATTTTCATAGTTGTAAGTTTGCCAAAATCAATATCTTGCTGAATTTTTAGATTTTCGAAAATTATTTCCTTCATATAAATCAATTATATCATAAAAAAACAAAAACCCGCCAAAAGCGAGAAATACTGTGGTACACCCGGCAGGATTTGAACCTACAACCGCCTGGTTCGAAGCCAGGTACTCTATCCAGTTGAGCTACGGGTGCTTAATAAATAAATTATACCACACTTTTTTTATTTTGTGAAGACTATTTTTTAATAAATTTTAAAATTTTATATAAAGGATCACCGTTTAATGAGTTATCATAATCCATTTCCTCTGAAAAATTATAATCAGAAATTGGCGATTTTTTATCAGCACTGCTATATGGGGAAATTATAAAAAACTCTTTATTCTTCAAAAAACTACTATCATTCTCAATCTTTGGCGTGTAGTCAGCTCGAATCATATCACCAGAACGATAAATTGGGGGTTCGCCATAAAACCAAATTTTACTTTCATTATTAGAATATTGTGCTGCCGAATAATATAAAAATCCGCCAACAACAATTGCTGCATTATTTTTTTCATTTCGAACCTTTTCAATCGCTTGCCGAATTTCAGTAATTTCTCCACCATTTTTAGAAATACCCTTTTGCAAATTAAGCTGGAAAATTCCAAAAATATGCGAGAAAATAATCAAAATAATTAATAAGATCGAAACACTCTTTTTATTTTCAAAAAGTTTAACCGCAATAATTGCCATTAAAATTGATACAAAAACTTCAGCCATAAGTAAATATCTATCAACAAAAATTGAACTAAATGGTGGTAAACTTGCGATATAAAGCAAAAATATAGGAATAACCGAGACTGAAAAAAATAGCCAGAAAATACTATTATTTTTTTCACTACTCCACTTTTCGAATACAAAAATTGCAATAATCAGAAGAATAACCATAGCTATCAAAGATAGCCAACCGTTAGTTTTGCCAGCATCAAGATAAAAAAAGAAATTCGATATCATATTTGGTATTGTTGTAAAATCAAGTGCAGGAATCCAAAACTTGGCTTTAACATAAGTAGCTTGCGAAATGAAAAATGGAATCCAAGGAATATACAAAAACGCAACAATCAAATGCGAGGAAAGCCATTTTTCAGCAAAAAAATTACTAAAAAACTGTTTTACGTTATTCTTTTGCTTTCGAAATTTCAAATAATTAGAAAGATTAAACCTATTATTCTTTTCTTGATTCTTCGAAATATAAACTGCTCTAAAAATCCATAATGAAATTGGAATCAAAGCATAGAGATACTGTGTCCAAATTCCAGAGCAGACAGCAATAATATAAATTATTCGCCATTTTTTCTTATTTTTCATCGTATTTTCAGCAACCCAAGCTTCATGAAAGGCTCTTACCGTTAAAATACTCAAAAATGCTACCATCGTATACATTCTGGCTTCCTGCGAATATCTAATTAACATCGGTGAAATTGCAAGAAAACTGCTTGCTAATAGCGCAATTTTCTTATTATAAATCCTTTTTACCAAAAAATATGCCAAAATTATAGTCAAAACACCAAAAAATGCAGATAAACTCCTCAATGCAAAGTCACTCGAACCGAAAAATGCACTCCAAATTTTCAATAAAAAATAGTAAAGTGGCGGATGAACATCAACAGATGTGTAATGCCAAATTTCATCAAAATTAAACCGAATTATATAACCCGAAAAAGCCTCATCAAACCAGATTGAGGCTTTCGAAATTGTTAAAAAAACAATGGTTAAAAATCCTGAAATAATTCCCAGAAAAGCAATTTTAGAACGGCACTTTTTAAATCTCGAAAAAACCATACCCATGACAAGTCTATTATATCATAGCTTTCAGCTTTTCGAAATATTAAAAACTATCTATAAATCGCTCGGTAGCGGAAAATTTCTAGCAAAATCTGCAACTTCTTTTTTAATTTCGGCAAGTTTTTTAGAATCTTCACGACACTTAATCGCAAGCTCCATCCATTCAGCAATTTTCTCCATCTCAGCTTCTTTCATCCCACGCGAAGTTACAGCCGGTGTCCCAAGTCGGATCCCACTTGGTGCGAACATAGACAAAGTATCATTAGGAATTGAATTGGCATTCAAAGTTAGGCCAATTGTGTCCATCGCACGTTCAGCAACTTTCCCATCAATTCCAAAACTTGCATAAATATCAATTAAAATTAAGTGATTTTTTGTTCCTCCAGTCACGAGCTTAAAACCTCTTTTCGAAAGCTCTTCGGCCAAAAATTGAGCATTCTTCACTACCTGTTGAGCATAAATTTTAAATTCGGGCTGAAGTGCTTCATAAAAAGAAACCGCTTTTGCTGCAATTGAATGCATTTGTGGTCCACCTTGAGTTCCCGGAAAGACACTACGATCAATTAGAGTTGGAAGATTCTCGAGAGTTTTTTCTGGTTTTTTGAGTGGATTGCCCACTTTTCCATTCGAAAGAATCATTCCACCACGAGGGCCGCGCAAAGTTTTATGAGTTGTAGTTGTCACAATATGAAAACCGTAATCAAATGGGTTTTTCGAAACACCTCCAGCAATCAATCCAGCAATATGTGCTACATCCGCCATCAACATCACTCCATATTTTTTGCCAATTTCAGCAATTTTAGCATAATCAATTTCACCAGGATATGCAGAAAATCCCACAAGAATAATTTTTGGCTTATATTTTTCAGCTAATTCTTCAATCTGCTTATAATTAATTTCACCATTTTCATCTAAGCCATAACGTACAAAGTTATAAATTTTACCACTTCTAGTAACTGGTGATCCATGAGTTAGGTGTCCACCTTGCGCTAAATCCATCCCTAAAACAGTATCGCCAACTTCTAACCAAGCATTGTAAACCGCCTCATTAGCATTTGCACCACTATGTGGTTGAACATTCGCATGATCACAATTAAAAAGCTGTTTCGCGCGTTCGATCGCTAAACTTTCAATGATATCAGTATTCTCCTGACCGCCATAATATCTTTTGCCAGGATATCCTTCAGAATATTTATTTGTTAGAACTGAACCAAGCGCTGCCAATACTTCTCTCGAAACATAATTTTCACTTGGAATTAATTCCAAGCCTTCTCGCTGACGATTCTCTTCCTTTTTTATCGCCCCAAAAACTTCTTTATCGAACATTTTTCTCCTTTTTCAATTGTTTCAATTATACCAAATTACCTATAAAAAATAAATCTCAAAAACTTGTGATAAAAATTCATTTCATGATATAATTTA
>CAUUHI010000064.1:0-3497 GCA_963544935.1 uncultured Saccharimonas sp. (SeqCode)
TTGGTAATAAAGAAATTATTCGCGGACTAAGTTTTAATGTTAAAAAAGGCGAAATTTTTGGTTTTTTAGGATCAAACGGAAGCGGAAAAACAACAACAATTCGAGCTTTGCTAGGAATTTATCAGGCAGATTCAGGCGAACTTTTAATTAATGGTGAAGAATTTTCTCCCGAAAGAGTTGGCGCAATTGGGTATTTACCAGAGGAGCGCGGTCTTTATAAAAAAGAAAAAGTTATTGATGTGATGCAATATTTTGGGCGACTTAAAGGTCTTTCAAAAAAAGAAGCTCAAGAGTTCTCAAAAAAATATTTGAAGCGTGTTGGCTTGGAAGATAAGGCGAACTTAAATATTGATAAGCTTTCAGGCGGCCAGCAGCAAAAAATCCAGTTAGGAATTACCATTATGGGCAAACCCGAAATACTTATTTTGGATGAGCCAACAAAAGGTTTCGATCCTGTTAATCGCCAACTTCTTATGGATATTATCGAGGAAGAAAATGCTCGTGGTGCTACAATTATGATGGTGACTCACCAAATGGAAGAAGTTGAGAAAATTTGTAACCGTGCATTACTTTTAAAAAATGGTAAAATGGAAGCTTACGGAACGGTTGATGAAATTCGAAATAAATTTGGTGAACAGCGAATCATTCTTGAATTTGTGGGTGAGCTGCCAAAGAGCGATAAATTTGAGGTTATAAAAAAAGAAGCAAACTATGCAGAACTCTCGTTAAAAGCCGATTCGCAAGAAATTCTGAAAGAATTGGTCTCAAAAAAACTGCAAATTATAAACTTTAAGGTTCAAAAATCAACTTTAAATGAGATTTTTTTGAATATTTATGGCGAAGAAAATGAAGTGGAGAATGAGGTAAAAAATGTATAATCTAGGAACAGTTTTAAAGTTCGAAATCTTCCGTGCATTGAAAAAGCCAACTTTTTGGATTGCGATTTTTGCAATTCCTGTAATTTATGGCGCAATGTTTATGTTTGGTGCAATTTCAGGCTCACAAGCAAAGGAGAATCAAGAAAAATTAGCAAAAGAGAGTTTTTCATTCCAGGTTCAAGATGAAAGTGGCTTAATTTCTAAAGAGCTTGTTCTACAATTGAAGGGTAGTTTTTCGAACGATAAGCAAAAGGCAATCGAAGCCGTAAAAAACGGAAAACTTAGTGCATTTTATTTTATACCAAAAGATTTAACCGTTGAAAAAGTTGAAATTTATGGAAAAAATACTAATATCAATGAAAACGGCAAATATTCAGCGGTTTTAAAAACTATTTTGAAGAATTCTGGCGTTCAAGCTACGAATAAAAATCAGTTAGCATTGATTAATGAAACTTATAAAACTGAGCAAACATTTTTTAAAAATGGCGAAAAATATAACCAATTCCCAGAAATGATAGCGATATTCTATTTTATTACTGTTTTTCTTTCAAACCGAATGCTTACAAGCACAACCGAAGAAAAAGAAAACCGTGTTACAGAGATGATTTTAACTAGCATTTCGGCCAAAACTTTAATTTTGGGAAAAATTATTTCAATTATGGTTTTGGGGCTCGTTCAAATTTTAACAATAATTCTACCAATCGTCATTGGGCTTGTGGTAATTTCAAGTATTGGAACGCTTGCAAAAGACTTGAACTTGCCAGATTTAATGCCAATTATCTCGGCCATTAAATGGGATTTTGGTACAATTGCAATTTCTGCTGTAATTTTAATTGCTGGATTTATGATGACAACAGGGTTTATTGTTGCGCTCGGTTCGGCGATGCCAACCGCACAAGAAGCTTCGAATTATTTTGCAGCAATTATTATGCCTCTAATGATGCCGCTTTTTGTGCTTCCTTCATTCCTTTCGAGCGAACCAAGCGCTTTAACTGTCTTCTTGAGCTATTTTCCGCTAACTTCACCAATTTCTTTGCTTCTTCGAAATATGCTGGGAACTTTGAGCTTAGCAGAAGGCCTTATTGGAATTTCGCTTCTTATCGTTTTTGCGATTTTTGCCGTTTGGCTTGCTGTGCGAATCTTCCGCTTTGGAACAATTTCTTATGGTTCAAAAGTAAATCTCAAAAGTATTTTTTCGAAAAAGAAAATTGCTTAAATTAGCTTAAAAAAACTAACAAGAGCTGTTCGAAAAGGACGGCTCTTGACTTTTATTGTAAAAAGTTGTATAATTTAAAAGACTTTCAAAGTCAAAAAATGGAGGTGGAACCTTATGAGATTTAGTGAAGAAATTCTAGGAAAGATATTTAAAGAGTCTTTCGGTGATAAAATTAGATATATCGACAGATATGAATCTGATATAACCATTCGTGGTGAAGTATATACAATGATATATGATTTCATAGATGAGTCTATGACTTTTAGAGAAAGCAGCTTAGCAAGGGACCGGAGAAGAGTTGGATATATTTATATAAGTGAGGATAATATCTTCTCTTACGACGTTGACCCATCTATCTATTTCAGCCATTATATTATATTTTTTGGGCATAAACTCAAAAAGTTTATAAAGTCTAATCAGAAAAGATCTCGTCGTAAGTTTCTCGCAAAATAATTTCTCACTTTAAGCCTCATTTGGAGGCTTTTCTTTTTTCGAAAAAATAAATTTTCAGGATTTTTTAAGTAAAGCGTGATAAAATAATTATATATGAGAATTTTGATTGTTGAAGATGAACGAAAAATTGCGCGGGCGCTCGGGCGAGCTTTGAAAAACGAAAAATACGCCGTGGATATTTCGCACGATGGAACTGATGCTTACGCGATGGCGGGAATGATTGATTATGATTTACTTATTCTTGATCGAATGATTCCGGGTGATTATGATGGTCTGAGCTTAACTAAAAAGCTCCGCGAAGAAGGTAAAAAAGTACCAATTTTACTTTTAACAGCATTGGGTGAAATTAAAGATAAAACCGAGGGTTTAGATAGTGGTGCAGATGATTATTTAACGAAACCTTTCGCTCTAGATGAGCTTTTAGCGCGTGTTCGAGCGTTGCTTCGAAGGCCACAAACTCAAGCTGAAACTATTTTAAAAATAGCAGACTTATCACTAGATTTAAACGCACGCGAAGTTTTTCGAAATAATCAAAAAATCGAACTTACGAATAAAGAGTTTTCACTTCTCGAATATTTAGTGCGAAATGCTGGCCGCCCAGTTTCGAAAGAGCAAATTATTGCTCATGTTTGGGATTATGATGCAGATATTTTGCCAAATAATATTGAAGTTTACATCAGTTATTTGCGTGAAAAAGTTGATAAGCCTTTTGAGAAAAAACTAATTAAAACTGTGCGAGGAATAGGATATAAAATTGATGAATAACAAAGAGCGAAAATTATTTAAATTCGGTGGCGATATTTTTAAAAGTGCTCATTTTAGCCTTTCGATGCTATATTTCTTGATTTTGCTAGCGATTGTTGGAATTTTTAATATTGTAATTTTTTATTCAATCAACACGAATACTATGGAAATTTCCACCCCACTCATTGAAACAAATTTTTCGAAAG
>CAUUHI010000065.1:0-3302 GCA_963544935.1 uncultured Saccharimonas sp. (SeqCode)
AAAAAATTCTGCCGCAAATCTCATTTGATTAACCTTATTCTTTGAAATTGCAGCTTCTCCACCACCAAAATCATTATTTTTTCGAAATTTAACCTCTGTAAAATAGTAATTTTCACCATATTTTGAAACAATATCAATTTCGCAAAATTTTGTTCGCCAATTTCGCGCCAGAATCTCGTGTTTCTCTTGCTTTAGGAATTCCGCTACAAAATCCTCGGCTTTATCGCCAAGCTCTTTTGTGGTAATTTTTTCAGATTTATTCACCTTAAAAGTATTCACGTTCTTATTTTTAGAATTTTTTAAAAATTCCGCAATCGGTTTAAAACTTTTGCGATGAACTTTACTCACTCCAAATTCAGATAAAGCTACTCTATGTTTCAATGTTCCATATCCTGCGTGATTTTCAAAGCAAAAAGGTGCAAACTCAGGTTTTTTCGAAAGTTCCGCCATAAAATTATCCCTCGCAACTTTCGCATAAATTGCAGCCGCAGAAACGCTTGAAATTAGCAAATCAGCCTTTTTAAGAGTGGAGGCGTATTTTTCAAGTGGCGTACCAGCCAAGAAATTCACAGTGCCATCAATGATAATTTCATCAAATTTAATATTTTGTTTTTTACATTTTATCTGCACTTCCTTAACCGCACACCTTGTTGCAAGCTTTAAAGCAGCACTCAAACCAATTTCATCAAGCTCATCGTTCGAAACCCAACCCAAGCCAATAATTGCAGAACTTTTATCAATTTCTTTTGCTAAATTCTCGCGCTGCTTTTTAGAAAGTACTTTTGAGTCTGTTAGCCCTTCAATTTTGGCACCATTCAAAACGCAAGCACCCACAACCAAAGGGCCAGCCCACGCTCCACGACCAACTTCGTCGATCCCAAGAATCATTTTATCTCCTAAATACATGAAAATTATAATAAAAATCGGTTTTTAATTAAAATTTTTAAGTTTTAATTACTATAACAAATATCTATGTAAACATACTAACAAAAAAATATACTTTAGTCAATAAACTTGATTTTTAGAGGGTGATATAATTAAAACTATGAAAAAATATAAGCTTAACCATGGTTTTACAATTATTAAAATTATTTTAGTTCTTGCTGTGGCTGGGTTATTTTTTTGATGGCGTTTCTTGCAGTCCCTACTCTCGGGCGATTTCAACGAGACACGGCAAGGAAAAATAATGCCCACAATATTTTGGTTGCGGTTATTCAATTTAAGACTAATAATGGCGATAGGGATACCTTTAACGGAAATAACGATGCCTGGACAAAACTTAAACCATACTGGAATAAAAGTAACCTATTAAATGACCGTCCTCCTGGACATATTGATGATTTTGCGTTCTCTAATTCGAAAACAGAAACAATTGTAGAGTATAGTAAACTTGGATCAGCTTGGCATCCTGTTGGGGATTGGAATATTGTGTTAGGCGTTGTTTGCACTCCTGGCGATAAGGGTGGATACTACCTAAAATATGGAGGTTCTGTACCTAAAAAATCTATGGCCATAACTGTTGAGCTTGAAAGTGTACAAACTGATCCTTATGGCGGTGGATGGGGGTACTGCATAGATACAGAAAATAGTTAAAAATAGAAGAACTATTATTCTTCTATTTTAGTATTTTTGTGGTTTAGCTGATTTTTAATAATATCTCGTACCCAAAAAATAGTTTTTAGCTCTTCGTTATCATACCACTCTTCCGTTCCAAAATCCAAATAATGTGCACTTGCTACTTCAATATTGTCGATATAAATCGTTAGATGTTGATTACCTATTCCGAAATCACCTACATTAAGGTCGCGACTTTCAATTTCATATCTTCCATCGGAATATAACTCCCAGGGTTGATCATAACCTCCGCCGTTACGTGCTAAATCTGGGTTATAGTTTTCATTTAGTTGCCCTTCATCAATAAGAGCGAGATTTGATAAATCTAAATCATTTATTGCTCTTTTAACATTTTTCGGCGATGATTCCAATGTATAATATTCGTCATAAGACGGTTGATTTCGAAAACCTTTATTTGCATTAAATGCCCATTTGGCGTAAGCATTATCTAAAAGATATTGTTGAGTTTTTGATTTATTTAAGTTTTTTTCCACAAGATTCCTTTGATGAGACTTTATAACCTTCGCCTAAAGTCATCTCAAACTCTAGGATAGTATAATAACATAATAATAGAATAAAGTCAATAGTAATAATACATTTTTATAAAAACAAAAAATCGCCCATGTTCTGAGCGATTTTCGAAAATCTTAAATTAGGTCGATTTGATTTATGTTAAAATTAAGCAAGCTCAACAGTTGCGCCAGCTTCTTCAAGTTTCTTTTTAGCTTCTTCAGCTTCATCTTTAGAAACTTTTTCTTTAACTGGTGCTGGAGCACCGTCAACGATAGCTTTAGCTTCACCAAGTCCAAGACCTGTGATTTCTTTAACTGCTTTAATAACAGCAACTTTTTGGGCACCAGCGTCTTTCAAAGTAACTGTAAATTCTGTTTTTTCATCAGCAGCGTCAGCAGCACCGGCAGTAGCAGCAACAGCAACAGCAGCTGGTTCAATTCCGTATTCCTCTTTGAGGTGTTCTTTCAATTCGTTAGCTTCAAGAATAGTCAATTTTACCAATTCTTCAGCTAATTTTTTAATGTCAGCCATTTTTGACTCCTTTAAAAATTTAAGTGGTTAATATTCTAAAATAAATTAATTGGTTGCTTTTCGAAATTCCAAATCTTCGTTTGTAAGACCACCAGCAATCGCGTTGATTGGCGAAAGAAGTGTATCCACAATTTGACCAATAAGTTGGTCTTTGCTTGGAAGTTCTGAAAGTGTCGTAACAGTTGCAGTATCCATTACATCACCATTGTCAGCAAACGCACCAACAAGTTTCATTTCTGGGTGATTTTTTGCAAATTGGCCCAAAACTTGCGCAGCAGCAATCTCATCTTCACTTGAAATTGCATAAACGAGTTGACCTTTTAGCGCGGAAGTGTCAGATTCTTTCAAAGCTTCAACTTCTTGCATTGCAACTCGCACAAGGCGGTTTTTAACAACTTTGATTTGAACACCAGCTTCGCGAGCTTCTTTTCGAAGTTCTTGAAGGTCGGCAACTGTCAAACCTTTATATTCAGCAAAAGCTGTCATTTTTGCGTCTTTTAGAGCGGCGCTTAATTCAGCAACCAATTGGTTCTTTTTATCGCGTGATAATGCCATAAAAACTCCTTTTTTGGTTAATATTCTTCGACCTAATTGTTAAGATTCTGGCGTTTTGAAAGCCTCCCTTCAAAACTCGTTGGCAGATA
>CAUUHI010000066.1:0-3193 GCA_963544935.1 uncultured Saccharimonas sp. (SeqCode)
TGGTTTGATAAATTTAATCGTGTCATAAATCGCCAAACCATCATAAACACTTCCGCCAGGGCTATTAATGTAGAGCTTAATATCTTCATCTGGATTTTCGAAAGCCAAATGAAGAAGTTGCGCCACCACGACATTCGCCGTGTGTGAATTCACATCTTCACCCAAAAAAATAACTCGTTCTTTTAAAAGCCGCGAATAAATATCAAACGCTCGCTCGCCTCTATTAGTCTCTTCAACAACCGTTGGAACTAAATAATTCTCTGTTTTTCGCATTTTCTCTCCTTAATCTTTCGAAACTTCAATTATAATTTCACCATTTTTTACACTCGCCACAAATTGCGTTCCCTTTGGTGGATTTTTTGCCAGAATTTCCTCGGCTAATTTGTGTTCAAGCAAATCCTCAATTGCGCGCCTAAGTGGCCTTGCTCCATTTTTAGCGCCATAACCCTTTTCAATAATAAAATCTTTCGCTGATTTTCGAACTTTCAAATTCAAACCTTTTCGAAGCAATCGATTATTTAAATCAGCTAAAAGAATATCAAAAATCTTACCAATTTCAGTTTTCGAAAGTGATTGAAATGTAATAATTCCGTCGAATCGATTTAAAAGTTCAGGTTTTAGAACTTTTTCAAGAGCCTTTCGAGCAAATTTTTCATTTTTTGAATGATTCTTTTTTGAAGAACTTTCCGCCTCAAACCCGAGCGATTTTTCATTCATCATTTCGCTTGCGCCAAGATTACTTGTTAAAATTACAACAGTATTTTTAAACGAAACTTTTCGCCCTTCCGAATCCGTTAATTCACCATCTTCTAAAAGTTGTAAAAGCAAGTTAAAAGTGTCGGGGTGAGCTTTTTCAATTTCATCAAAAAGCACTACGGAATATGGCTGACGGCGAATTTTCTCTGTTAAAGTTCCACCCTCACCATAGCCAACATAACCAGCTGGCGCACCCAGAAGCTGCGAAGTTTTGTGTTTTTCGCCAAATTCGCTCATATCAATTTTAATTAAAGATTTCGAACCACCAAAGACCTCGTTTGCAAGCTGGCGTGAAAGTTCGGTTTTTCCAACACCAGTCGGGCCAAGAAAGATAAACGAACCAATTGGACGATTTTCATCTGAAATCCCAGATTTATTACGACGGATCGCTTTCGAGATTTTCTCAATCGCCTCACTTTGACCAACCACCTTTTTCGAAAGATGTTTTTCAAGATTTTGTAGAATTTTTGCCTGATTTTTTGAAATTTTTTGAACCGGAATATTCGTTTTTAAAGAAATCGCTCGCGCCACATAATCGCTCGTTAAATTAATTTTTTTCGAACTTTTTGCTTTTTGCTCTTCTTCGCTGAGTTTTTTTCTAAGTTGTGAAATTCGCGTTTTATAGAGAGCCGCGCCTTCGAAATCTTCATTTTCTGCCGCTCGAATTTGCTTTTCATTTAATTTTTCAATCTCGCGCGAGAATTCTAAAATTTTATTCGGTTTCGACACCTTCTCGCTCACGGCTAACGCACCAGCTTCGTCTAAAATATCAATAGCTTTATCTGGCATTTGGCGGTCAAAAATATACCTCGCGCTCATATCAACAATTTCGCCCAAAACTTCATCAGAAACTTCAATATTATGATATTTTTCATATTTTTCTCGCAAACCTTTTAAAATATCAATCGTTTCATTCAAACTTGGTTCTTCAACCTGAAAAGATTGAAAACGTCGATTCAATGCAGAATCTTTCTCAATTGATTTTTTAAATTCGTCAAAAGTTGTGGCACCGATTAGTTTAATTTTTCCACGAGCGAGCGCTGGTTTTAAAACATTTGCCGCATCCATTGCGCCTTCCGCCGAGCCAGTTCCTGCTAAGAGATGAATTTCATCAATAAATGCAATGATCTCTTGATGTTTTTCAAGCGCTTTAATTACATTTTTTAGCCGCTCTTCAAATTGACCACGAAATTTCGTACCAGCCAACATTCCAGCTAAATCAATTTCAAAAATTCGCTTTCCAATTAGTTGTGACGGGACTTGTTCTTTAGAAATTTTTTGAGCAAGGAGTTCAACTACAGCGGTTTTTCCAACTCCAGCCTCACCAATCAAAACTGGATTCGATTTCGTGCGACGAAGCAAAACCGTAATTAATCTCTGGACTTCAGTTTCACGCCCAATTGCTGGATCAAGTTCGCCATTTTTAGCTTTTTCTGTCAAATCTTCGCCAAATTTCTTCAAAATTGCAATTTCACGGCTCGATTGTTGTTTTTCTGAATTCTTTCGAAAGCTTTTTTGTTCAATTTCATCGATTCCCTCAGCTGAATTTTCGTTCGAAAACAAAATATCAAAAGCATTCACTAACCCCTCAATATCAGCCCCAGTTTGCCGAAGCACAACCTGCAATTTTAAATCTTTTTGCTTTAAAATTGAGAAAAGCAGATTTTTTGTGCCAATTTCATTATAATCGCCAGAAATTAAACTTGCCATTTTTAATGCAAAAACCGCGCGGTCGGTTAAAGCTCGCACATTTGGATCTGCGAAATCTGGCATACTTTTCGAAACTGGCGGATTTTCAACAAAAAAATCATATAAATCTTCAAACTTTAAGCCATATTCATATGCTAAAGTTGCCGCCGAAGATTCGCGATTCGCTAAAATTCCTAATAAAATATGTTCAATTCCAATGTAGCCAGTTTTAAATTTACGAGAGAAGAATTCTGCTCGCTCCAAACTTTTGTGCGAATTTTCACTCATTCGCGAAATAATTTCTTGAAAATCTTCAGGTATCATAACTCTATTTTATCATACTTTTAGCACTCTTACAATATGAGTGCTAAATATTATTGCATTTTAAAGTTTCTTATGGTAAAATTACCAATAGTAATGCAATTAAAACAACTTATCTTTTCTACTCCTCTTGGAGATATGCTAGCAGTAGCCAATGATGACTATCTTTTTTTGCTTGAATTTACAGATAATGAAAATCTGGAAAAAGATATTCAGCAAGTTACTAGTTTTTTAGATGCAGAAATCGAAGAAGGAGAAAACTTACCCCTAAAACAAATTAGGGCTGAAATAGAAGATTATTTTCGTCATCCATTTACAACTTTCAAAACACCTATTCAATTTATAGGTACAGATTTTCAAAAGGAAGTTTGGCAAGAAGTTTCTAATATTGGTAGTGGTCTTACGGCTACCTATTCTGAAATAGCCG
>CAUUHI010000067.1:0-3138 GCA_963544935.1 uncultured Saccharimonas sp. (SeqCode)
AAATAAAGACACACCTTCAATCGTGAAAAATTTTAACGAAAACGGCTACAAAACAATCGCAATACATCCATATAATCGCAATATGTATCGCCGTGAAGTTGTTTATCCAAATCTTGGTTTTCAAGAATATAAGAGTGCCGATGATTTCAAAAATAATTCGAAAATTGATAACTCAAAATATATCTCAGATGAATCCGCTTTTAATGAAGTTTTGGCTGAACTAAAAAATAGCCAAAAGCCTGAATTTATTCACCTCGTGACAATGCAAAATCATATGCCGTATGAAGAAAATGCTTATTCAGAACATAATTTTAGTGTTAATGCAAAAAATGGCGCAAATCCAGAAAATGCAAAAACTATTCAGGCTTATCTTGAAGGAATTTCGCGTTCAGATAAAGCAATGAAGAATTTTCTTTCTGAAATTGAAAAATTAAATGAAAAAACCATTGTAGTTTTCTGGGGTGATCACTGGCCAGGAATTTATGGCGAAATGTTCGAAAAAGAATTAAATAAAAACGATATCCGCCGCACACCACTTTTTGTTTATTCGAATTTTAAAAAAGAAAAACAAGATTTAGGAACTTCAAGCTTAATCTATAACCAGATTTTAGCACTAAATGCATTCAATTCAAAACTTTCGCCATTTCAATATTTATTAAGTGACTTACGAGAAAAATATCCCACCTTAACTAAACAATTCGTAAAAACAGACGAAAAAAGTGACATTCTAAAAGATTTCGAAATGATTGAATACGATATTTTAAGCGGAAATAAATACAGCCTTGGTGATTTTTATAAAATTAAATAATTAAAAACTCCTTCATGAGAGGAGTTTTTAAATTTTTAAAAATCTTAATTTGAAGATGAAAAACAATATAATCCGCCAGTTTCAAGTCTTGTAAGTAAAATGAAATTCGTCGCATTGAAAGGTTTATCAACGAATCTCCCAACCTCGCAATCAGCATTTGAGTTATAGTAAATTTCACCAATTTCAAGATTATCTTGGCCAACCCCTGTTCCACAATTTACCTTACTTCCACACTTTAAAAACGTGTAAAATTGCCCTGTACTTGGATCCAAAAACTCACTCTCGTGGGGCCTTAGATAGTTTTTAATAAAATTTTCAAGCTCATTATTAGTATCATAATCACTCACGTAATTACCTTTATTGTTCGTTCTCGACTCCTCTAAAATTGCCGCAATTTTCGAAATAACCTGTTTTCTTTGGGTGTCCCTCTGCGAACGCTGCAATGTAGGTAGAGCCAAAAATACCATTAGAAATATCAGGCCAGCAATCAACAACCTCAATAATTGTAAAACCACTATTTAGCTTAAGCTTTTTCATACTATTCAATTATAGCACACTCCCTAAAAAAATCAATAAAAAAAATCGCCCAAAATTTGAGCGATTTTAATTTTATAAAAACAATTAAGCTTCTTTGGCTTCTTCAGTTTTTTCTTACTTAGCTTCAACTTTTTCTTCCGCTTTTGGAGCTTCAGGCAAAGTATTTACAGCTTCACGGTCAAAAGAAACTTGTTTAAGACGAGCACTTTTACCGCTTCGGTTTCTTAAGAATGAAAGGTAATTTCGGCGAACTTTCGAACGGCGAACAATTTCAATCTTTTCAATTAACGGGCTATGAAGAAGGAAAGATTTCTCAACTCCAACACCGCTAGCAATTTTCCGAACAGTAATTCGAGAAGTATGTGATTTCTTGCGGTCAGTTCGAATAACTACACCTTCGAAAATCTGGATTCGTTCTTTATTACCTTCTTTAATTTTTTGGTGAACGCGAACAGTATCGCCACTTTTAATATCAAGAACGGCTTCTTTTTTCTGTGCGTCATTAACTTTTTTGATTAACTCAAAACTCATATTTTCCACTCACTTTTAAATTTAATATATACAATCAAGATTCATTATATCATACTTTTTAGTTTTTGTGAAGAGCTAAATTACACGATTTACTTCTTCAATAGTTGTATCACCACGAAGTGCCGAAATCACGCCCTGCTGTAAAAGGGTTAACAAGCCATCTTTGCGAGCTTGAGCCTCAATAGCTTCAGTTGAAATCACGCCTCTTTCACCGCGTAAAAATGCTGCAATATTATCGTTTACAACCATCATTTCCATGACCACAATTCGCCCCTTATAACCAAACGGACTATCTTCTGAAGCTACTGGCTTCCAAAGTTTAAAATCTCCAGTAATATCTTGTGGAAGTTTTTCAGCTGGGACACCCTCAAGAACGTTTCGAACCCATTTTTTAGTTGCTTCATCTGGGATATATTCTTTAGCATTTTTGTCAAGTTTTCGAACAAGTCGCTGAGCGATCAAAAGTCGAATTGCGCTCGAGAAAATTGGATTCATACCAATCATATCAATCATACGCGAAAAAGCCGCACTCGTTGAATTGGCATGAAAACTTGAAAGCACCAAGTGGCCAGTAATTGAAGCCTGAATTGCAGTTTTCGCCGTGTCATTGTCACGAATCTCACCAACCATTACAACATCTGGATCAAGACGTAAAACTGAACGCAAGCCGTCAGCAAAACTAGCACCATGCGTTGTGTCAATCGGAATTTGCGAAATTCCACCAATACCATATTCAATTGGATCTTCAAGCGTAATAATCTTACGGTCAAGCGTATTTAAGGCATTAAGCATAGAATAAAGAGTTGTTGACTTACCGGAACCAGTTGGACCAACCATCAAAACCATTCCACGCGGGTGCGAAATAATTTCATCAATTTCAGCTCGCTCTTTTGGCGCAATTCCAAGCAAATCAAGCTGAAGCATACTTTCATCAAAGTTAAATAAACGCATCACCGCATCCATCCCATACATTGTCGGCACAGTTTCAACACGCAAATTTAAAAGATGCGAAGTCCCGTCACGATAAATATCCTTCTGCATATGTCCAGACTGGGAAGTTTTTGAAGCGCTCGACACTCCCGCTCGCGAAGAAAGTTCACCCATAACAACACGATATCGATCTCGCCCAAGCTCAGCGACTGGGTGGAGCGCACCATCAACACGCATTCGAATTCGAATCGTCTGGCGTTGATTTTCGATATGAATGTCACTCGCGCCAAGCCTATCTGCTTGATCGATTAGATAATCAAAAACCTGATCGG
>CAUUHI010000068.1:0-3129 GCA_963544935.1 uncultured Saccharimonas sp. (SeqCode)
ATTATCCATAAGCTCCCGAATCGGTTTATGTGCATTAAAATACTCTTCAATATATTTTTTCGCCTCATAAAAACCAACTCCAATCGTGCCAGAAAGATTATGAGCTCCAACACCATAAAGAACGCTAAAATTAATAATTTTTGCAACACGTCGTTGTTCTTTCGAAATCTCATCAATTGGAACGCCAAAAACCTCACTCGCAGTCTTTGCGTGAATATCTAAATCTTTTTCAAAAGTTTCAATTAAAGGCTTGTCGTTTGCCAAAACTGCCGCCAATCTCAATTCAAACTGCGAATAATCTGCTGAAACTAGTAAATTACCCTTTTTCGCCACAAAGCCCTCACGAATACGTCTCCCAAGCTCTGAGCGAATTGGTATATTTTGCAAATTAGGGTTGCTCGAAGAAAGCCGCCCCGTTGTTGTTACATCTTGCGCAAAATTGCTATGAATCCGATTTTTTTCATCTGCTAATTTTGGCAAAGCATCAACATAGGTACTTTTTAATTTCGAAAATTCACGAAATTGCTCAATTTTTTCAATAATCGGGCTATATTCTCGTAATTTATCGAGCTCTTTTTGCCCTGTCGAAAAGCCATTTTTTGATTTTTTAATACCTTTTGTTGGTAGGCCCAAATCTTCAAAAAGAACTTTCGAAAGTTGCAGTGGACTAGCAACATTAAATTCTCGCCCAGCAATTTCAAAAATCTCCTTCTCAATCTTTGAAATTTCACCAGCAAATTCCACACTCATTTTAGCAAAAATCTCTGGGCAAATTTCAACACCAGCTTTTTCCATTTTGAATAGAACCAAACTCATTGGAAAATCTAATTTTTCAGCAATTTCACGAATTCTTGGCAAATCTTCAAGCTTTTTTTGTTGACGCTCAAAAATAATCCGCATTGCTGAAATTCGAACTTTCGAATCATCTTCATCTATTTTTTCGCAATAAATTCCACTCAAACTTTTATCACGGATTAAAGCATTCAACAAAAATTCCAATTGCCCAATATCGTAAATCCCACCCCAATCTTCAAAGTCAATGCCAGCATTAAAAATTTTATGAAATGTTTCTTTTGCATTAAAGAAAACTGTTTTTGCATTTTTGAAGAAATCAGCAAATTTTGAGAATTCCATAAAATTAAATTCTGCAATATTTTCAAAATTCGAAACTAAAATTTTTAATTTTTGGGTATCAAAATCAAAGAAAACCAAATCTTGCGGTTTTTCGAAAAACTTTTCAGCAGAAATTTCTGGCAAAATATTAATCTCATAAGATTTCAAAACTTCTTCAAAAAGCACAATTTGGTTTTCATTTTTTGTTTCAAAATCCTCTGAGCCAGTTTTCATCTCTTTTGGAATTTTTCGCACCAAAGAGTTAAATTCAAGCTTTCGAAGCATTTTTAAAACTTCTTCATAATTAAAATTATGAATATCGGCATCTTCAAAGTTAAGTTCAACTGGTGCATCAAGAAAAATTTCAGCAATTTTTTTACTCATAAATGCTAAATCTTTACCATCTTCAAGTTTTTTTCGCCAAGCTGGTTTGATATTTTCAAGATTTTCATAAATTCCCTCAAGCGTAAAAAACTCTTGCAAAAGTTGCGTAGCGGTTTTTGGGCCAATCCCTGGCACACCTGGAATATTGTCGCTAGAGTCACCTTGAAGTGCTTTTAAATCTAAAAATTGAGATTGTTTTAAGCCATATTTATTCTCAAAATATTCAAGATCAAATTCTTCGATATCCGAAAATCCACGTTTCATTGCAAAAACTTTAGTATTTTCATTAATCAATTGCAACATATCAAGATCAGAAGTAATCAAATTTGCTTCAACTCCAAGCTTATTTGCCTGAACCGCTAAAGTCCCCAAAATATCATCAGCCTCATAACCATCAGTTTCAAAAAGAGGCCAGCCTAAAGTCTTCAAAAAGTCCTTTAAAAGCGGAATCTGTTCATAGAAATCATCTGGGGCTTTTTTTCGCCCAGCTTTATATTCAGGATAAATCGCACTTCTTTTTGCAGTTGAAGTTCCTTTTTTATCCCAAGCCACAACCACATAATCTGGTTTTAATTTTCGAATAACTTCAAAAGCTAAACTGGCAAAACCATAAACACCGCCTGTTGGCGTTCCGTCTTCAAGACTCAAATTACCCATAGCGTAGTAACCCCTATAAAATACGCTTTTTCCGTCAATAATTACTAACTTTTTCATTACATTCCATTATATCACGCTTGGGGATATTTTTCACTTTTTTGAAAACTAAAATGGGGCAATAAAACCCTATTTTTCATTGTGTAAAAATTCTGAGATTTTTATTGCCGCTTGAGCACCAGCTGCCGCAGCTACCACAATTTGTTTCTGTGCATTTTCAATTATATCACCAGAAGCATAAACTCTTGGAATATTTGTTTCGAAATTGCTATCTACAACAATCTCACCATAGTTGTTAACTTCAACGCCAGATTTTTTTGCAAAACCAGAATTCGGAATCAATCCAATAAATTCAAAAATTGCTGCGGCTTTAATTTCAAAAGTTTTTTTACCTTCTTTGGTTTGCTGTTTTATACGAGCACCAATAATTTTTTCACCAAAATCAGTCTTTTTGAAAATAAATTCCTCAATTTCAGTTTTTAAAAATAACTCAATTTTACCAGATTTAACCGCTTTAAAAAGTCGCTCTTGCAAGACCGCTTGCGCCGAAATTTCGCCCCGAACTAAAAGCTTAACTTTTGAAAATCGGCTCAAAAACAGAGCTTCAGTTACCGCAGAATTACCGCCACCAACTGCAATCAAATCTTTTCCAGCATAAAATGGACCATCGCAAGTTGCACAAGTATGAACACCTCGCCCAAAAAACTCTTTTTCTCGTGGCAAACCAAGCATTCTATATGAATTTCCCGTTGCAATCAAAACTGTTTTTGAATCAAATTTTTCGCCATCAATATCTAATCGTACAAAATTACCAAGATTTTCAAAATCTAAAACTTCACCATAATCAAATTTTGCACCAAATTTTTCAGCCTGGATTCGCATTTTTTTTGAAAGCTCAAGCCCAGAAATTCCCTCATCAAAGCCTGGATAGTTTTCAATTAAATCTGAAGTTGTCGCAATTCCGCCAAAAGCCACTTT
>CAUUHI010000069.1:0-3081 GCA_963544935.1 uncultured Saccharimonas sp. (SeqCode)
CTGATGCTCACCAAAGGTTTCGTAATCCATAAAAAGATTTATCACATCACCATGATAACTTGAGGATTCTAGCCAACTGATATATTTTTTAGTTGTAAGCGGATATTCTTGCCAATTTTGATTCGAAAAACGAAAAGCAAGATCGTCAGAAAGCTTGTAGTTTTTAAGAAGTAGGCGAATATTTTTCGTACCTTTTGGCCTATAAATATGATTTGGCGTGCGCCATTGCAAAATTGGGTCCCATCCCTCGGCTAAAATTGCTTTAAAACCAAAATCGTCTGCCCATTTAGCAAGTTCATCATTATATGAAAGCTCAGTGTTTCGAAAAGCAGTAGCTTCGACATTAAAAACTTCACGAATTTTTGCCTGATGCGCACTAACTTGAGCTTCAAATTCTTCACGATCAAAAAAGAAGGCGAGGCTATGATAATATGTCTCGGCAATAATCTCTGCTCGCCCAGTTTGAACAAGACGCTTAAAGCTCTCGAGAACTTCTGGCGCAAATTCTTGCGCTTGATCAATAAAAGTTCCCGTAATCGAAAAAGAAAATTTAAATTCTGGGTGAGTTTTTAATAGTTTTTCAAGCAGATTATTCATTGGTATGTAAGATTTTTCAGCAACTTTTCGAAAAATCTCGCCATTACTTTGCCGTTTTAGGCCTTTTTCTTCGCTAAAATAATTTTTATTTGTACCAACATCGAAAAGCGTTTGATCGTCACGAATGCGCCAGGGCTGATGAACATGAAGGTAGAGAACAATCGACTTCTTAGTCATTATTTACCTCTGTTAAACGTATAAATTCTTCCATAATTTGCTCAGCGATATCACTCCAAGAAATCCGATCATATTCCTCTCGAACACCATTTTTTAAACTCCGTAAAAGATTCTTATTGATTGAAACCTCATAAATTTGGTTTGCCAGTTTTTTCGTATCCCAAAAATCATAACGTAAAATATTTTGAAGAACTTCACCTACGCCAGATTGCTCCGAAATTATTAATGCATTGTTAAAATGAGCCGCCTCTAAAGCCGTTAGGCCAAAAGGTTCATTTACTGAGCTCATCACAAAAACATCAGCCACACCGTAAGCATCACGCCATTTATCGCCCCGCAAAAATCCCGTGAAGAAAATCTTGTCTGAAATCCCAAAATCACTCGCCATTTTAATAAGTTCATTGCGCTGTTCGCCATCTCCAACAAGAAGTAGGGCAATTTTTGGGTTTTTCGAAATAGCCTCGGCAACCGCTTGCATCAAAAAAGTTAAACCTTTCTGAACAGTAAAGCGAGTTAGAGCCATTATTACAGTATATCCCTGTGATTTTAGGTATTCAAGATAACGATAAGTTCGAACATCATAATCTTGCGGATTGGCGAGAGATGAGGTTTCGATCGCATTATAAACCACTTCAACCTTTTCGGGCTTAATTTGGTATTTCTTAATAATTATATTTCGAGTATTTTTCGAAACTGCAAAAACCCTGTCAGATGCGCAAATTCCAGCGTATTCAATATCATGAATTTTTTGATTGCCAGAAATTCCACCAGAACGATCGAATTCAGTGGCATGAATATGAGTAATCAACGGTGCACCGGTAAGTTTTTTGGCAAGTATTCCAGCCTCCATAGTTAACCAATCATGCGCATGAATAACATCTGGTTTATTTTTTGGATTACTTAAATATTCACGAATAAATTCACAATATTCTTTCTGAATCGAACGAATATCTGGTAGAAAATTACTAGCGTTATGACTTGAACGTATCCAATGCGGAGAATCGTAAGCTCCAGCACCAAATTTATGAATTTCAGAGAAATTCGTAGCATTCAATACTTTCATGAAATCAATTTCAGTATGTTTATCTTTATACGGAACGACAAATTCAATACTCGCGCCACTTTTTACAAGTGCCTTGGCCATATAAAAACAAGCTACACCCAAACCACCACTGTTATGGGGAGGAAGCTCCCACCCGAGCATTAGAATTTTCATTTTTTTGCCTTTACGATTAGAATTTACATTCCTATTTTAGCAAATTCAAGAGAAAAGCGCAAGCGGTTTAACCAATTATCCGCCTTAAACTAAATGCTTGGCGAAAACTGTTTTATTTCTTGAACACATTTCTTATAATCTGGGCAATATTTTTCAACTTCTTGCCAAAATTTAGATGAATGGTTCATTTGCCGTGTATGACAAAGTTCATGAATAATCACATAATCAATCAAATGGTGTGGTAAATTCATCAATGCAATATTTAAAGAAATTGTTCCACTAGAAGAGCATGAACCCCATCGCGTACCAGTGTGTGAAAAACGCAATTTCTTAAAGTTAAAACCATATTTTTCTGCCAAAAAATCAATTCGGCGGGGTAAATACGCCTTAGCTTGCTTTCGAAGAATTTTTGATACGGTTTTGCGAATTTCTGATTGAACAAGTGGATTTTCGAAAGCTAACTCTTGCGGGATTTGCACTAAAATCTGATTTCCTTCATTTGAAATTTTAATTTCTTCACCCAAAAATTTTCGAAAAAAAAGTGTGTGCGTTTTGCCAATTAAATCACCATTTTTATAAAGATTTTTAGTATTATGCAAGGCAAGCATTTCGCGAATTTGCGTACGATTATGATTAACTAAACGCTGGACAGAAAATTCTGGCGAATAATAAGGAATTGATGCGCGTAAACTTCCATCAACACCAACAGAAAGTTTTACGGAGCGAGCGAGTTTGTTTTTTCGAATTTTAATTTCACCAAACTCTTTATCAATAATAGCCATAAGTATATTATATCATTTTTTCGAAAAGGTTAGCGAGAATTATTCTTAAATTTTTGAGATTCTAATTTTTGAAGCTTCGATTTTTTTCGTGAAATGGCAAAAATTAGAGCAAGTGCGAAATGAATTTAGTAAAACTAAAAAATAAAATCTATAAAATAAAGTTTCTTTTCAATACTGTAAACTAAAAAACACCAATTTTGGTGTATATATAATTTATGATTAAATAATTTTGGCACGGGCAGAGAGACTCGAACTCCCGACACCAGGTTTTGGAGACCTGTGCTCTACCAACTGAGCTATGCCCGTATA
>CAUUHI010000070.1:0-3058 GCA_963544935.1 uncultured Saccharimonas sp. (SeqCode)
AAATCTTGCTCAAAAAGCTAAAATTGAAGCCGCCCAGAATGCCGCAACCGCCAATGTTACTGGTGCAGATTTATTAAAAATGATGAACCAGAAACATGATGCTGAAGATTTTAATATCGTAATTAAGGCCGACGTTCAAGGTTCACTTACATCTGTCTCAGATAGTTTGCGTTTGATTGAAACTGGTGGTGAAGTCAACCTAAATGTTGTAAGTAGCGGAATTGGAAACATTACTGAAAATGACATTCATTTAGCTGCTGCTGGTGAAAAAACAATTATTTATGGATTTAATGTTGAACTTCCACCCGCAATCAAGAAAATCGCTACTCGTGACCGCGTTGAAGTTCGAATTTATAAAGTTATCTATGAACTTCTTGACGATGCTCGTGCTGAAATGGAAAAACTTCTTGCGCCAGAAGTTGTTGAAACTGAAATTGGATCGCTGGAAGTTAAAGGTGTTTTCCGCACAATGAAAGAAGAAATCATTGCTGGTGGAGAAGTTAAATCAGGCCGTGTTTACGCTGGATTGCTCGCTCGTGTAATTCGAAAGAAAGAACAAATCGCTGAAGTTGAAGTTTCGCACGTTCAGCGCCAGCAGCAAGAAGCGAAAGATGTTATTGAGGGCGAAATGTGTGGTCTTTCGTTGAAAACTAAAAAGAAAATTCAGCTTGAAGTTGGTGACAAACTTGAATTCTTTACCCGTGAAGTTGTTGCTCGTAAACTTAAAGACTAGATAATATAATAAAATAATTTGAAAAAACATTTCGCTTGTGCTAAAATGGAAATAATTAAACAAGGAAAAAGAGAATGTTTCAATTAGACGACAAATTTTTTGAAGGAATTGGCATTGAGCGAATGTCTCCGCAAGAAGCGGCAGTTTTTAAACAACATGTTCAGGAAGAACTTGAAACTCGTGTTGGCGAGCGCATAACAGATGGATTTTCGAATGAAAAGCTTGAAGAGTTTGAGAAAATCATCGACGACGCTCCAGGTTTTGTAGATAATTGGCTAATGATTAATGTGCCAGATTTTCGAAACGATCGTGCATTTATAGCACTCACTCAACAAAATGGCGGGCAAGAAAATCGTCAAACTATTTCAGAATTCGCTTCGATGAAGTGGCTTGAAATTAATCGTCCAGATTTCAACCAAATCACAACAATCGTAATGAAAGAAATGCAAGACGAACTTAAAGCAAATATTGACAAAATTTTTGGCTGAATTAAAAACCGTGCTTAATTGTACGGTTTTTGTATTTTAAAACTATTTAAGGTATCCGTTTATGAAACTTTCTGCAGAGGTTTCTTTTCCGTTTGGTGTGACGAGCGTTTTTATTTGTAAAAACTCACCATCAGCAAATTTTAGCGTTAGAGGTAAATTTTTTGCATTAGAACTCACAATTTCAGCTTTTTTAATCACAACAAGATGTTCACCAATTTGAATTTTACTTTTTGGAAAAATTTCGAAAGCACGAATTTGTTGCTCAGCTTGTTCTGCGGTTTGTTTATCTTGATAAAGAAGAGTATCGCTTTTTTTAAGAAGTTGGCAATATTCAGCTTGCGAATCATCTTGTTTTTGCCCTTTGATTTCGCCAGAGATAATTTTTGGTAAATCTCGCACAAGCATTTCGGCGCCGATTTTACCACAAGTTTTATAAAGACTGCTCGCGGTTTCGGTTTTCGAAAGCTTAATTTCTTTTTGCGAATAAACATCGCCTGCATCCATTTCTTTCGAAAGTTTCATTAGCGAAACGCCGGTTTTTTCGTCACCGTTTAGAATTGCGCTTTCAATTGGGCTTGGGCCGCGATATTTTGGTAAAAGTGAAGGGTGAACATTTACGATTGCTGGTGTAAATAAGTCTATAATTTCTTGCGGAATAATTCGCCCAAAAGAAACCAAAACGCCCACTGGGTTTTCAAAAGTTTTCACAAAATCAACAATTTCACTCATTTTTTGCGGTTGAAGCACTGGAATGTTGAATTTTTCACCGATTTTTTTTACTTTTGGTGCTTGGAGTTTTTGTCCGCGACCTTTTTTTGAATCTGGCTTGGTAATAATTCCACCAATTTTGAAATTTTCATCAATTAATTTTTGGAGTGAAATTGCTGAAAATTCTTCAGTTCCGAAGAAAATAATTGGCTTATTCTTCATTTAAATCATCCCAAAGATCAGTGTTATTTCTGATATCTTTTTCGTAATTTAATGGTTGCAATTCGCCATCTTCATCAAGTCGGTAAAAAGCATCTTTTTTATCACGGATATGATCGATGAAAAGAACACCGTTAGTATGGTCAATTTCGTGTTGAAGCACACGCGCAAGAAAGCCTTCGGCTTTAATTCGAACTTCATTTCCGTGAATATCAAGCGCTTTTACGCGAATTTTCGAAGCTCGCGGAACTTTACCATAAATTCCTTTAATTGAAAGGCAGCCTTCGAAATCTTCAACAGTTTTTCCTTCGAATTTTGTAATTTCAGGATTGATTAAGGCAGTAAATTCTTTATTATTTTTATCATCCAAATCACTTCGAACAATAATGATTTTGTAGAGTTTGTTGATTTGTGGCGCAGCAATTGCGGCCGAAATTTCGTGCGGATGGGCATTTTCCCAGTCAAGGCTGGCATCGATCATATCTTGCACAGTTTGACGAACTTCATCTGTAATAACATGAACTCGTTCGCATTTTTTGCGCAAATTTTGGTTAGGTAAGGTTATAATATCTTCTTTTTTCATTGTTTTTATTATACCATTTTTAGGGTAAAAAAGCTATAAAATCATTGATTTCTAGGTTTTATTATGGTAAAATCTAATACTCGAAGAAAGTAGTCTCAAGGTTAACGAGCTATATAGCTCGTTTTTTAAAGAGAAGGGTTAATTTTGAATATATATAAATCTTATAAATATTGGGAAGTTCTACATTTGTATGAACACGTTATCGTGGATGAATTCTGGCGAAGAATGCATGAAGGAGGATGGATCTACTTTGAGGATTATTCAATTTTAGGTTTCACTTGGCCTAATAACGGGATTACTGAAATATCTTTAAAGTCGAAAAATGAA
>CAUUHI010000071.1:0-2897 GCA_963544935.1 uncultured Saccharimonas sp. (SeqCode)
GGAATTTCGCCAGATATTAAAGTGAGCGCGCCAAAGGGTGAAAGTTATTTGTTAAACGATATTCAAAAAAACAAGGCGTTAGAAATTTTAAAATAATTGCAGAGCTATTTAGGAGGGAAAATGGAAGCAAGAAAAAAGATCTTATTAGTTGAAGATGATGAGGTTTTGGCTAGCGTATATCGTGCAAGGCTTGAGATGGAAGATTTTGAGGTTATGGAAGTTCATGACGGCGAGCAAGCATTAACTGCAGCTTTAAAATATCGTCCAGATTTAATGATTCTTGATGCAATGATGCCAAAAATCTCGGGCTTTGATGTGTTGGATATTCTTCGAAATACTCCTGAAACAATGAATCTGCAAATTATTATGCTTACCGCTTTAAGCCAAGAAAGCGATCGTGAGCGAGCTGAAAAACTTGGCGTTGATGAATATCTTGTTAAATCTCAGGTGATGATTTCAGATGTGATTGAGAAGGTTCGTGAACATTTGGGCATTGGTGAAGATTACTAGCAGGTCTAAAAATGAGTAAAATAAAAAATGAGTCGATCTTTCGGAAGACTCATTTTTTATTGCAATTACGCAGCAACAACTTCTACAACTGTGCGTCGTTCTGTTTTGCCAGTAAATTTGCGTTTTTGGATTTGTTTAAATTTCACAACACCGTCTTGTTTGGCGTGAATCGTGAAATTTCGGCTCATGTAAGTTCCTTCACCAGCTAATTTGGTTGCTCCAGTTTGTCGAACGAGAACTTCGCCCTCGTTAACTTTTTGGCCACCAAATCGTTTAACGCCAAGGCGTTGACCGGCGTTGTTATGGACGTTCTTACTTGAACCACCCGATTTAACGTGTGACATTTTTACTCCTTATTAGTACTAATAATTCACGCGCCACAACTTGATTTTCGCGATAATATATTAAATCTTGTGGTTTAACGCGCATAAATTCTTTTCTATTATAACCCAGCTCATTTAAAAAGTCAATAAGTGGAAGGTGCGAAAAATCACCATTTTGTGTTTTCCAAGCAGGAACAGCAATGCAAATCTGTGTGCCTTCTGGAATTTGCTGGGATAAATTCTTTAAAAAGTTCGAAATTATACGATTGCAATTTTCGCGAACTTCTGCTAATTTTTTGGGCGAAGGCGGAGCGGATAATGGTTGCCCTAAGTAAGTCTCGCAAACTACGCTTGAAAGTTTTTTTGCAAAACTCCATTTTTCAATTGTAGCATCAGCTTCGTAAATTTCTCCAATTTCACCATGCGGTTTAAACTCTCGCACAAACCAATCACTATTTTCTTTCGAAAATTCCACCATTTTTTCACTCAAATCTGTTCCATTTGCTTTAAAACCTTTTAAAAGCGCTTCTTGAATAACTGTGCCAGTGCCACAAAAAGGATCGAGAATTTCTGGCTTTTCGAAAGTTTTTTTACCAAAAAGCGCTTGAATCTGTGGCTGATTTTCGCCAACACCGAGATTGATCATTGTTTGAGCGAGTTTTGGTGGCAGCATCCCAACAAAAGCATCGCGCTTCGGCCTGTTTTGATCGCGTCTAGCGTAGCTTGTGATATTTTGTGCACCTTCACTTAAAGCAATAATCGTTTTTTTGCCGCCACGAACTACTAAAATTTCGATTTTTTTCTCGCTTAAGCCAAGCTTATTATTATGCGAAATTGCGGTTGAAAGCTCAGTATTTTTTGAAGGGATTATTCGCACTGAAACGCCGTGATTTTTAAGCTTTTGTTTAATAATTGTTCCAGTTTTCGAAACTTCGTTTGCCCGAATTTTTAAACCATAAGCTGAAATTCCTAGTGTAATTTTTCCGCTAAAATTCGCAAAATCGTGTTCAAAAATTTTGGTTATTTTTTTTGAAACATCTCGCCAATCTGTTGAATTGACTTCAAAAACAACTTGGCCGGTTTTTAAAATTGAGCCAAAATGCGAAACATTGAGTTTTTCGGTTTCAATAAGACAGGCGTAATCACCCAGTACACGAATTTTATCGCCGCCAAAAACACTTTCGAGTTCGGCGATCCCGATACTTGGCTGACGTCCTAAAATTGCAATTTTCATTCTTAAATTGTATCATAAAAAGTTAAAATCAGCAATTTTTAAAGAGATTATTTGCCTTATTCTATAAGTATAACGAGTTATTGGCAGGTGAGTTTTTCCTGATGTTCAATATTTAACCAGCTATAGATATTTTTTAGTATTTATGGTAGAATTATAGATAGTGACAAAATGGAGTTTACTAATTAAAAAAATATAATATCATAGGTTTATTTTTAGGAACGGGAGGTTATATCTTGCGGATTTAATATAGCTGATTTTAATGTTTTGTTAGGTAATGATAATTATGAAAAAGTATTGGGGATATTCCAGAGAAAATATAAAAAAATAAAAGTACTATTTAGATATATTACGAATATATCTTATATAAGAGATCTAAGAGATATAAAGCTAATAATTGGAGAACGGAAAGTTGACATAATTATAGGTGGCTCAACTTGCCATAGAATGCTACTTTCTGGACTAAGAAAAATTAATGATATAAGGAGTAAGCTTTATTTGTCTTATGATTAATTAGTTCAAGAAATGAAAGCTAATTACCTTTGTTATTAAAAATGGGATTGGAATTATTATACTATTTAAAGGCTAAATAAAAGAAAAAAACTTGATATGGAATTGAATTTTCAAGATAAGAATTTTATAAAAAAATTTTTCAATATTAAAGGCTATGTATTAGATTTTTCTAATTTTACTTTTGCTAATTTTACTTTTAAATCAGTAGGAGTAGACATTCAAAAAAGATATGGAGGTTCGAAAGGAGAATCTTTAGAGTCTTTTGTAGATAATGAACCAGATGAAATGGTTTTAAAATTAGCTTTAGATTTACTTAGATA
>CAUUHI010000072.1:0-2832 GCA_963544935.1 uncultured Saccharimonas sp. (SeqCode)
CGATAAAAGTTGATAATCTTATAATGCACTTCTACATCGTGATCAATTTGTTCTGTACTTAGATCTTTTCGATCTGAAATATTACAAATTTTAGTCTCGTTTTCATCGATCAGTCTTTCGAAACGAACTTGTCGTTTAATCCTTGCGCTACGAAGCTCTTCCTCGATTCTGAGAAGCTCTCCGTTCCCTTCTTTTGGCTCTGGGCCTTGAAGCTCCTTTTTTCGAAGCTCCAGATCCATCAGGTGGATAGCATGCGCATCGCAGCAAATCGTTCTGCAAAGATTAAATGCGTAAGCTGGAACGATTTCCGCCGCGTTCAAAACTTCACCATCTTTCAAAACTTCACCTTCATAGCCATTCACCGCAAATGAACGCGGAGATTTGGAATTCAAAAAAGCATAAGCTCCATCGATTCTAGGCTGTTTTTTAGCCCATTCGTCAATTTTGTAGACTAAAAAACTTGCACAACCTTGGTTCTGATATTTCTCAATGGTAAACATTGAGCCAATTTCGCCCAATCTTTGACCAAAAGAATTAATTTGCGGTTGCATCATTGAAGCTGAAGCGATCATTTTACCTTTTTTATCGAAAAGTAAAGCCACACAAGCTTTCTCCATAATGTCATCTGGTGACATGTCTAGAACGGTTTCATCGCTATGCGTTAAGTTTGAAAGCTGAACCGAAATCTCACCTTGCTTGTGTAATCCAAGATTGTGCAGAAAACAAAATATCAATTCACCGTTCTCAACCTTTTTTTGAATATTTAAAATGCCTCTATCTTCTATTTTCATTTTCATTTCTTCCACCTCCAAAGTGTTTTTTCTTTCGAAAATTCGATAGATTTTATAATTATATCATAAAATTAATAAAAAAGCAATAATCTAAAAAATATTAAAATAAAAACCGCCCTTCTTTAAGAAAAGCGATTTTTTAAAATTATTTTGCGGCCAAAGCTGCTGCAATCCGTTCGCGGCGTTTTGCTTCGCGGCGTTTTTCAATTTTTAGTTTTGCGCGCAAAGCTCGTTTGCGGTCTGCTCCATGCCAACTTTTATGTTTAGCCATTTCTTTCCTTTCGTTAAAAAATAAAACAATTCTGAACAATTATAGCACACTTTTTTGAGAATTTCAAACTATCTGCCATAAACCAATCGTGAGACATTCTGGTAATAAACTTGTACCGCATGGTGAAAATTTTGAAGTTCTGTTCCTTTTAAATCAAAATAGTGTGGCCCAGCTTCAATTTTAATTACTTGGTTTTTTCGAAGCTCGTATCTGGTTGTATTTTGGTGAACTTTCCGCTTGCCATCAATCCATTCTTCATGATAAATCCAAGAATTATGGTCAAGTACGAAAAATTCTCGCCGAATACCGTTCGCTGTTGGTCCAAAAATTTGTGCGCCGACTTTGCTCTCAAGATTAATTAACGCTCGCGAAAGATCGTGCGGATTTTTCTTGAATTTCGCAAAAAGATATTTATAATAGAGTTGATTACTCTCGTGTTTTTTTGAATTTTTCAAAAAAGATTTTCTAGTATATTTTAAGTGCGAAAGACGAATTTCTTCTTCGGCGATATTTCGAAATTGTAAAATTTGAGCGCTCTTCGCAAGCATTTCACCAAAAATATCAATTTGATTATTTTTTAATATTGGCTGGAATGTGGACTTTTTAACCTGTTGAATAGGTTTTAAAGGCATTCGTTTTGGCGTGTCATAAGCAATCTGGATTTTTGGTTTTTTGAAATCTGGCTCTTTCTGAGCTTCTGGAAAATATGGAATTTGATATAAACTTTTGTCAGAATTGTTCATTTTTAAACCTTAAATATGATTAAATTGTATCATATTTTAATATTTTTGTCAATATTTGGTAAATTAAATTTTAAATAGTTTTTCGCAATTTTTGGTTGTGATTTTAGCAACTTCTTCGGCTGAAATTTGCCGTTTTTCTGCTAAATCTTCAACAATTAACTTCGAAAAAGCTGGCTGGTTTGGCTTTCCGCGCTTGCCTTTTGGTGCTAAAAATGGTGAATCTGTTTCGATTAATATTTTTGAAAGTGGAATACTTGCAAACATTTCAAGATCTTCGGGCTTTTTTGTAAAAGTTGAAATTCCATTTACGCCAATAAACAAACCGCGCTTTAGAGCTTTGCTTAAATTATCTTTCGAATCTGTAAAAGAATGCAAAACCCCGCGAATTTTACCGAATTTTGAAATTTCATCAAAAATTGGCCAAAAATCTTCAAAAGCATTTCGAACATGAAAACTTACGGGCAGATCTAGCTTTTGGGCAAGCTTGAGCTGAGCTTTTAGGATCTGTTTCTGTGCTTCGCGGTTGGAATTTTCATAAAAATAATCAAGACCAATTTCACCAATGACCACCACTTTTGGGGCTTTCGAAAGCTGTTCAAGTTCATAAACTAACTCTTCTGTGTCGTATTTTTCGGCTTCATGTGGATGAACGCCAATAGCTGCAAAAAGTTCAATTTTGCTAGAATTTTCTTCAGCAAATTTAACGCCAATTTTAGAATTTTCAAGATTTTCACCAATGCAAATTGCTTTCGAGATTTTAGAATTCTGCATATTCTCAAAAACTTCTTCTTGCGGAATTGGAAAATTTACATCGTGAATGTGGCAATGTGAATCAATGATTTTCATTTTGTCCTTTCGAAAGTTGAAACCTCAGCATTAAAGCCGAGGTTCTGGTTATTTTTTAGCTTGATTATTTTGTGCGGCTGCAATTTTTGCGGCACGCGGGTCTTCGGTTTTAAGATAGATTTTTGGAAAAAGTAAGCCAATTTCTTCATCGCGAATTACGCCACTGCCAAAAATCGTTTGG
>CAUUHI010000073.1:0-2768 GCA_963544935.1 uncultured Saccharimonas sp. (SeqCode)
ATTGGTAGAAACTATTCGCCCAAGAAATTACCTCCCAGTTCATGGTGAATTTTACATGCTTCAACACAATGCTGAAATGGCGCAGAAAGTTCTTGGATTGAAACGGGAAGAGATTCTTGTTGCTGACAGTGGTGATATCATCGAGCTTACAAAAGAAAAGAAAATTAAAAAAGGTGGCCGTGTCCATGTTGGTTCAATTCTTTATGATAACACTGGAAATACGGTTCATGATGCTGTCGTAAAAGACCGATTACATATTTCAACTGAAGGTATTTTCATTATCGTGCTAACAATTAGCAAGAAAACTGGCCGACTTCTTAAAACGCCGGATGTGATTTCGCGTGGATTTATTTATCTAAAAGATAGTGAAGAATTGATTGGTAAAATTCGTCATTATCTGCGAATTAAAATCGACCGCGAGGTTGAACGAAAAGTTGAAATTGCCGACATGAAACAAGAAATAAAAGATGATATTTCGCACCTATTGTTTGATTCAACTGGTCATACACCAATTGTTATTCCTGTTGTAAATAAAGTTTAATCTGTTTCGAAAATCGCTCAAAACGGGCGATTTTTTATTATTAACTAATTTTGTCTAGCGCAATATTATATAAATAAAACCACCTAAAAACAGAGATAAATAATTGGATGTTTTTTCGAAAATTGAAAAAAACTCCAAAAAATGCTAAAATTTAGTAATGAATTTGAATTCTTCGTTAGGTTTGGTAAAGGGTGTTGGTGAAAAAACGCTCGAGAAACTCGAAAGTGTTAATTTGCGAACTGTTGGTGATATTTTGGAGTTTTTTCCGCGAAAATATGAGGATTTCGCAAGCTTAACCAGTCTGAGCGAAATTAAGCCGGGGAAGGTTCTTTTTAAAGCTTATGCCGAAAAAGTTTCGATGCGTCGAGTTCGGCGTGGAATGGCAATAACCGAGGCGATTTTAACTGATGGAAAAGAGAAAATTAAAGCAATTTGGTTTAACCAGCCGTATCGCGTAAAACAGCTTCAGGATGAAGAAGAATTTTTCTTTTCGGGAAAATATGAATTTAACTATAATCGTTATCAAATTACGAATCCAAGTTTAATGAAACGCGAAGAATTGCCAAAAAATCAAAATTTTTCAGGTAAAGATGGTGAAATTGTACCGATTTACCCGCAAAAAAAAGGTTTAAAAACTGAAACAATTCGAAAGATTTTGACAGAATTAAAGCCGATGATGAAGATTTTGCCTGAAACTTTGCCGGAAATTATTGTTCGAAAAGAAAAACTGATTTCACGTGCGCAAGCGATTGAGTGGGTGCATTTTCCTGGTTCGGCAGAAGAATTTAATCTAGCACTTGAACGGCTCGCTTTTGATGAAATTTTTGAGCTAATTTTGGCCGCAAAATTAAATAAAATTGAAAATGAGCAACTTCGCGGATATAATATCGAGCCAAAAATTCAAGATGTAAAGCAATTTGTTGAAAAGCTACCTTTTGATTTGACGCAATCGCAAAGGCTTGCTTCTTGGGAGATTATGCAAAATATGAGCCAGGATTTTCCGATGAATCGGCTTTTGCAGGGCGATGTTGGCTCCGGAAAGACAACCGTGGCGGCAATTGCAGCACTGAATGCTGTAAAAAATGGTTATCAAGTGGCAGTTTTTGCACCAACTGAAATTCTTGCACAGCAATTGGCTGAGAATTCTTCAAAAACTTTGGCTTGGAGCGATATTTCGATTGGCTTTCTTTCAGGAAAGGTAAAAGGAAAGGCTCGTAAAACACTTTTCGAAAATCTAAAAAAAGGTAATCTTGATATTTTGGTTGGTACGAGTGCGATTATTCAAGAAAAAGTGGAATTTTCGAATCTTGGTTTAGTGATTATTGATGAACAGCACCGTTTTGGCGTTGCTCAAAGGCAAAAAATTCTTGAAAAATCTCACCAAAAAATGCCACATTTACTTGCGATGACTGCTACGCCAATTCCAAGGTCGTTGCAATTAACGCTTTTTGGCGATTTGAGTATTTCAATATTGAAAGAAAAGCCTGAAGGGAGAAAGCCGGTTCAGACTGAAATCATTTCACCAGCTTCTCGTGCACCGATGAATTCAAGGATTAAAGCTGAAATTTTGAATGGACGGCAAGTTTTTGTAATTGTTCCAGCAATTCAAGAAGGAAAAAACGAGGAAATTAAAAGTGTTGAGGCGGAATTTAAACGATTGAAACGTGATTTTAAGGAATTTAGAATTTTACAGCTTCATGGTAAAATGAAGTCAGAAGAAAAAGAGCAAATAATGGCAGATTTTTTGGCAAAAAAAGCTGATATTCTGCTTTCAACTACCGTTATTGAAGTTGGAATTAACGTTCTAAATGCTAGTGTAATTGTGATCGAAAATGCTGATCGTTTTGGTCTAGCGCAGCTTCATCAGCTTCGTGGGCGAGTTGGTCGTGGTGGTGGTGACGCTTTTTGTTATCTTGTAATGAGCTCGAACGCGAAACCGCCACAAAGGCTCCAAGAAATTTCGAAAACTGATGATGGCTTTATTTTGGCGGAAAAAGATTTAGAGCTCCGTGGTGCTGGTGAAATTTATGGTAAGTCTCAATCCGGTGAAATTAATTTAGAGTTTGCAAGTATTGGTGACACGAAAATGATTTCGCGAGCACAATCTGCGGTGGATTTTTTGTTCGAAAATCAAAAAGATTGGCAAGAATATTTGAGAGAAAAGCCAAAATCACTTGAAAAATACCAAAGATTAACTTTATTAAATTAGAAGCTTGACGAAAAAAAT
>CAUUHI010000074.1:0-2739 GCA_963544935.1 uncultured Saccharimonas sp. (SeqCode)
AACGACTGGGTGGTGAACTATTACTAAAAGTTTGGTAATCTGAACTTTAGAAAAAGCAATAAAAAATAAGCTTTCTAGTTAGGGCTTATTTTTTATTGTAGATTATCTTATTTTTATTATAGACAGATCATTTTAGAAAACAACCTTTAACAAAATTAGGTAGTTTTAGAGTTAATTAGACATTTATAAATTATCGCCAGTTTTTTGAGGCCCTTAATGCTAATAATTATGGGTCTTTTTTTATTCTTCTTCAAAAGCAATTAAATCTAATAAAGCTGAAACATATTCTGCTTGGGACCAAGTTAGCGGTGCAACCGAAAGATGATTTAAATCACGTGGATCAATCTGTTCAGGTAAAATTCCCGTTGAAGCTTGCCGCTTTAGCACCCATTCAATAATTTCCTTCGCTTTCGAAATTTCACCAAGAGCAATATAGAATTCCGCACGCCAAAGTGTTGTTATTGGCCAAATATTTGCTTCGTAGTCATCACCAAATCTATAATAAATATCGTTTTCAAATCTTGGAAGCCCAATATTATCATTAGCTTTAAAACGATTTTCAAGAGTTTTGAAAGCGGTCTGCAATCTCTCACCTTTAAATTCAAAAAGGTTAAACATAAATGCACCGTAAAAACTTGACGAATCAATTTTTGGATCTTTATTACCATCAGCCCAAATTCCACGATAGAAGTAATTACTTTCTCCATTAAAAAGCTCGTTTTGTGCGGTAGAACGAATTTTTAAAGCTTGCTCGCGCCATTTTTTTGCATCATGCACACGATTCGCGGCTTGAGCTAATTTTGAAGCAGAATATAATGCTGCAAAAACAACCGAAGTCGAATAAGTTGTTGAAAGAAAATCCATCTCCCAAAGCTCATAATTTGGTTTTGGTAAATCATTTTCACCACAAAAATCTACTAAAAAATTAGCAGTCGGCTTCACCAAATCATCATAAAATTCATTCAAAATTGAGTTTTCACGAAATTTTTTATAATATTGAGCGAATAAGAAAAGGATTCCTGCGGTTTCATCAATCTGAATAGGTAGATTCCGAGTATCGCCACCCTGTGAATATGGGTGCCAGCTCGGACCAAGTTCACCGTTCGGTAAATATTTATGCATCATAAATCCTCCCGAAGTTAACGATCTTTTGCAAAATTCGAAAAACTTTTGCGGTTCATTGCGATAGCCGATACGAATTAATGGCCAAATTGCAAAAAGAGCATCGCGAGGCCAGCAATAAGAATAATCATCTCGTGCGTAATTCAACATTTCACTATCATTACTAGCAATCGGTGCACCAGTTTTCGCAAGATGAGATTTAACTAGCATTAAACTTTGAATAAAACTTTTTTGATATTTTGAATCAAGTTTTTTCGAAACTCGTAAAGCAGGCGAGAGCCATTTTTGCCAATATTTTTTGGTCTCATCTAAAGCTTTCGAAAAGCCATTATTTCTAACCTTTTGGAGATTTGTACGAGCAAGCTCGTGGCTATCGGCGCAAGAAATTGAATATTGAAAATTCGCATTCTCAAAAACACCAAGAGAAAAATTAAACCCAGCAACCGAATCAGTCTGTCCATGCTCAACATTTGAGCCCGAAAGAATGCCATCTTCAGCATCAACCCAAGAACCAAGCTTATTTTCAATCCCAAACAAGCCGACCGTATGCTGGTCAAAATCTTCAAAAATATTCTGAAGAGGTTTTTCGAAAACTCTTTGAGCAGAAATAATAAAAGCACGTTTTCCGCGATAGTGCAAAATCGCCTTTTCATTGTTTTCGAAAGGCAAGAATTGAACGGTATCGGCCAAGTGAAAACTACTGTTAATTGCAAAATTTTGATGCAAAAAAAGCTGAACTTCACGCGGATAATTTGCAAGATTTTGAACTTGGATTTTTCGCCCAAAAACATCAAAATCACTCACTACAAAATCAGTGAAAGTTATTTTGATTTGAAGTTCTTGATTAATAGCTTCAGTTTTTGAGATTAAAGCATTTTCAAAATATTCAACCGAGAATCGCCACTCACCAGAATGGAGCCAAGAAAAATTATTGCCAATTTTAATTCCAACACGATGAAAAAGGTCGCGGCCAAGTGTATGATTTTCATAACCGTTATCTGGAAAATAAAAATCACTCACTAGGCCAAATTCATTTAACCCGACATTTAAATTACCATTGCTTAAAATTGCTGTTTTTGCCATTCTAACCTCGCTTTCGTTTTGCAAACATTAAGTTTCTATGGAGCATTCGCGCAAAAATCTTCTTACGTTTTACATTTTTTGGGGTTTTAAAAAGCGATTTTTGAAGAATTTTTTGCGTTTTTCGAATATTTTTCTGCTTAAGTGGAGGAATATCTTTTAGCCGAAAATCCATATCTCGCAATGTATCCATAAAGTATAAAAATGCATCATAAGGAGATTTATATGGTGAAAAATATGCATGAACATCACCATCATTAAAATATTTCGTACACATATAATAGGGGTGGTCACTTGTAGTTAATCGCCGCCAATCTTCAACCAAATTTCCATTTCGTGAATTGTAAACCCGCGATTTTAAAGCATAGAGGTATTTCATTGCTTCTTGTTGCATTGAATTACCGAGCCAAGCAGTCAAATCACGTTCGGTATCTGCCCAAGTTACTGTATTTGGCATCGAAATTTCCGCAATGGGCTCGCTTTGAGCGGCCTCAGTAACAGTTTTGAATCCGTGCTCTGGTTTTTTTAGCCAATGCG
>CAUUHI010000075.1:0-2727 GCA_963544935.1 uncultured Saccharimonas sp. (SeqCode)
ATTTTTTGGTAATTTCGAAAGATCGAAATCCAAAAAATCCGTATTTTTTACGGTTAAATTTTTCCCCGGGAATTGCGCTGGTAGTTTTTTCGCCAAATCTTCATCAAACTCGATTGAGAGAACTTCACCCTCTTTACCTGCAAATTTTAAAAGTGAAGAAGTTAAAGTTCCAAGCCCTGAGCCAATTTCAAGTACAAAATCACCATTTTTGATTTCAGCTTCTTCTGCTATTCCATCTAGAACAACCCTGTCTCGCAACCAGTGCTGACCAAGTGATTTATTATTTTTTAAATTTGAATTTTCGCTATTTTTGGATTTTTTCGAAAACTTTTTACCAGATTTTTGATTAAATTTCAAATTTACCACTAATACCAACCCTTTGCTTTTTTATGGGCATAAGCGTTTTGCCAGCTTCCATAGCGACCAAGTACATAAGAATTCATCCACTTAAGCTGCGTGATTGGGTTTGTTTGCCAGTCAGCTCCAGCTGAAGCCATTTTCGAACCAGGCAAAGCTTGCGGAATGCCATAAGCTCCACTTGATTTGTTTGTTGCATTAACTCGCCAGCCAGATTCTTGACCAATAATTGCATTTGCAATTCCGTGGTCGCTTGAAGAAATTCCTGCCGCACTCAACCAATCACTATGCGAGCCAGCTGGTAGGTTCACTTTTGTTCCAACAATCTCAACTTGTTTTTTAGCGGCTTTAATTTCTGTCTCGTTAATTTTTTTGCGTGAAACTTCTTTACCATTTTGCATTTCAATTTCATAAGTTACGCTTTTCGAGCCTTTTTCCCCAGCTTCTTTTATTTCTTTATAGCTAGAATCTTTATTTGCATCTTTAATTATTTCGGTTGAGAAAGCAATTTCTTCTTCGGTTGTAATTGTTTGCTTACCGTTTCGCCAAATTCGAAAAGTCAAACCATTCGAAATTGTGGTTTTTTTATCAATTGAAATTCCATCATCTTTTGTGAGCGATATGTTCTTTTCTTTCAAAAAATCTTCTACGGTTTTGCTTTGTGTTCGAAAACTTTCGGTTTTGCCAAAAAGCTCAACCAAAATCTCTTTTGCTCGTGTAATTTTTAATGAGTTTGTTGTTCCATCTTCAAGAATGCTGCTGGATTGTTCGAAAGCAACTTTATCTTCATCATGAATTTTAATTCCAGATTTTTGAACAATCTGCCGTGGAGTTTGAGCGGCAGTCATCACTTTTATTTTCGAATCACCATCTTCAATGATTACTGGTTTTGCACGATAAATATTTACGCTATATTCCGTGCCTGTTAGTTCGCCATCAAGGCTTGGCTCAACCGTATCTTCTTTCGAAAAACTAATTTTTTGCGCATTTAATGCTTCTCGAACAGTTTTCGCATTAGTTTTAAAAGAAAATCTTTGGCCATTTTCGAAAACAGTTAAAATTTTGTTTCCCTCGCCACTAGCTTTGGCGGAATTTCGCCCAGCAATTGCGAAAATGTTTAATAAAAGTAAAAATCCAAGCGAGATAAATCCCGCAATTGTGATCTGTTTTTTATAAAAATAAATTGGTTGTAAAACTCGCATTATTAAATTTATTTTAGCAAATTAAATTCGAAAGGTCAAATTTTTAGAGCTTTTCAAGGCGTGCGAATTCAGCATTTAATTTGCGAATTTTGTCGTTTTCGAACTTAATCTCAATCGCCATTCCATCGATTTCAAGTACTTTTCCCACACCGAAAGCTGGACTCTTTACGCGGTCGCCAATTTGCAATCCTGCTTCATCATAATAAAAATCATCAAAAGAAACTTCTTGGCTAAAATCATCTTCGTAATTATCTGAAAAATTATTCCATCCGCCAAAATCTTTTTTCGGTAATTCCAACTCGGCATCTGTAATGAATCGGCTCGGACTTGAATAATTCCTTTGTCCAAAAACTGCTCGCGATTCAGCGTAACTTAAAATTAACTCTTCTCGCGCGCGCGTCATTCCCACATAGCAAAGGCGGCGTTCTTCTTCTAGATCATCTTCGCCCGCATCAAAAACTCGGCTGTGTGGAAAAATGCCCTCTTCCATTCCTGCAAGAAATACGACTGGAAATTCCAAGCCTTTTGCTGAGTGAAGTGTCATTAAATTAACCTCATCGCCACTTTGTGCGTCGCTTGAACTCATTAGTGCTGCATCCTCCAAAAAACTTGCTAAATCTGCGTAGTTTTTTGCCTCACTCACTAATGTGGAAAGATATTCACTGCGTTCAGTTGCTTCGTTTTCGGTTAGTTTTTCGTTCTTGCCATAATTTGTGCGTTCCAAAATTCGTTCAATAATTTCGCTCGGGTTTGAAGAATTCTCGCTTAGAATTTGGCATTCTCTAAAAATTTCACCTAAATTTTCTAAAGATTTTCTTGCTCGCGAGGCTAAAGTTGAAAGTTCGCTTGCTTGAAGCAAGCTTGAAATCAAATCTAAGCCGTTCGAACTTTGCCAATCCAAGAATTTTGAAAGACTCACCGCACCCAAACCGCGCGCCGGTACGTTCACAATTCGTTCAAAAGCTACACGGTCAAGTGGGTTATAAATCACTCGCAAATAAGCTAAAATATCTTTAATTTCCTTGCGGTCATAAAAACGTGTTCCACCAAAAATTTTATACGGAATTTGAAAACGAATCATCGCTTTTTCAAAATTATAACTTTGTGCATTTGTGCGATAAAGAATTGCAAAATCGCTAAATTTTCGTGCGACAACAGTTTTAAAACT
>CAUUHI010000076.1:0-2642 GCA_963544935.1 uncultured Saccharimonas sp. (SeqCode)
ATTAAAGCGCGACTTTTCGCTACAAAAGAGAGTGGAGCTGAGCGCGAATTAGTTGTTTTAGAGCGACACAGTTTTGATAGCGATTGGCACAAACATAAAGTTATGTATCGTGGAAAAATCAAATCTGGTGACAAGCTTTTTGTAAAAGATTCTTCATTAAAAGATCTCGCCCAAAATAATTTCGAAAAAGCAGAAATTAAAGTTGAAGAAATTCTTGGCAACGGACTCGCAATAGTGAGTTCAAAAATCGACCTTCGTGACCTTTGCGAAAACTTTGGCACCGTTCCTCTTCCGCCATATATGCGAAGGGATGCCACGCCACTAGACATCGAACGTTATCAAACTGTTTTTGCAGAAGAAAAAGGATCAGTTGCAGCACCAACTGCCAGTTTAAATATGACTGATCAAATTTTAAATTCATTAAAAGAAAAAGGTGTAAAAATTGCATATTTAACACTTCATGTTGGGCTTGGAACTTTTATGCCAATTCGAGTTGAAAAAATTGAAGAACACCGAATGCATCAGGAATATTTCGAAATTTCAGCAGAAACTGTTGCAAAAATTCAAAAAACCACACAAAATGGTGGTAGAATATTTGCACTTGGCACGACGGTCGCTAGAACGCTTGAATATGCCCATAATGCAATTTTCGAAAAAAACCTAAACGGAAATTCTGGTAATCGTGAAGATTTAAGTAGGATTTCGAAATCTCAAAATGGTGATCTATCGGGTGAAGCAGATATTTTTATTTTTCCAGGATATGAGTTTAAAACAATTCAAGGTTTAATTACGAATTTCCACGCGCCAAAATCAACAGTTTTAATGCTTGCAAGTGCTTTTGCCGGCTGGGAAAATCTTAAAAATGCCTACAATCACGCAATTCAAAATGGTGAATATAAATTTCTATCATATGGAGATTCAATGATCATCTACCAAAATAAATAGAGCGACTTAACGCTCTATTTTACTTTTTCGAAAGTTATTCACCAAGTGAATATTCATTCAGAATATTAAGATTCTCATCAAACTCAAAAACGAGTGGCGGAAAGTTTGGAATTTCGACCCCCATGATTTCATCATCGCTCAAGCCTTTGATGTGTTTTACAAGCGCGCGAATTGAGTTTCCATGAGCACCAACGAATACATTCTTTCCACTTTTTAGAGCTGGCGCAATTTGATCTTCCCAAAACGGTAAAGCACGTTCTAGAGTAACTTTCAAGTTTTCAGCATCTGGAATAACTGAATCATCAAGCAAAGCATAACGGCGATCATTATGCGCAGAATATTCATCATCTCGTGGCATTTCTGGTGGAAGTGTATCATAAGAACGACGCCAAATATGAACTTGCTCTTCGCCAAATTTTTCAGCCGCCTCAGTCTTATTTTTACCTGTTAAGCCACCATAATGCCGCTCATTCAAACGCCAAGATTTTTGAACTGGAACCCAAAGTTGATCAGAAAATTCCAAAGCCAAATTCGTTGTTTTAATCGCACGCTTTAGAACTGATGTAAAAGCTACATCAAACTCAATTCCTGCTTTTTTAATTAATTTTCCAGCATCAATTGCTTGCTGAACACCTTTTCCACTCAAATCAACATCAGCCCAGCCAGTAAAAAGGTTTGCTTTATTCCACTCACTTTCACCATGTCTTGCAAAAACTAATTTAGCCATTTTTCTCCTTTCGAAAATTCATTTTATCTATTCTAATTTTAACACCTTTGAGTTATTCCTTCAAGCCTTTAACTCACAACTTCTTCTTGACTTAGATACTGAAATATAATAGAACTTACCATAATCGAATGATAGCTCTTTTAAAAAGTTAGGTGAACTATTTTGGGTTATTTTTTGAAATTTTTATTAAAGGTAACTCTTAAATAATCAAAAAGAGCGAATTACAAGATGAACTGAAAAAAATGAATCAATTAGTGTAAGTCTAATATAGAAAGCTCCTTGCTGGCGTTTTTTCTTTTTGAAAAAATAAAAAACGCCAGCTTTTTGCTGACGCTAAAATAAAATACTTACATTTACATTGTCGAGCCGTTCATATGTTTGACACGCGCAGAGATTTCCTTATGACGACCTTTAACCATTGGACGGACCTGTGGGTTACCTAGGTAGCCACAGGTTCTTTTTACAACATCACAAGTTCTTGGGTCGCTATTCCCACAGTTTGGACAAGCGAATCCTCTTTCAGTTGGTTCAAAATCCCCTTCAAAGTCACACTTATAACAATGATCAATCGGAGTATTGGTCCCTAGATACCCTACACGATCATAGGCGTAGTCCCAGACAGCTTCCAGTGCCTTAGGATTTTGCTGAAGAACTGGATACTCACAATAATGGATGAAACCACCTGTTGCACCTGCTTCTGGATAAACTTTCTCAAAGTCCAATTTTTCAAACGGCGTTGGATTTTTACGAACATCGTAGTGGAACGAGTTGGTGTAGTATTCCTTGTCTGTAATATCAGGAATAGAGCCGAACTTCTCTGTATCCAAACGGCAGAAGCGGTCTGTCAGACTTTCAGACGGTGTGGAGTAGATAGAGAAATGGTAACCATATTGGTCAGACCACTCTTCCACACGACGTTTCATATCACGAATAATATCCAGTGTGAATTCCTTGGCTTCAGGATTACTTT
>CAUUHI010000077.1:0-2613 GCA_963544935.1 uncultured Saccharimonas sp. (SeqCode)
TTGAGCCAACACTTCAACTTTAGCTACTTTAGCAACACTCCAACCCATTGAAACTAATGCATAAACTCCACAAACTTTATCTACCGCATTTAAGCTATTTAATGTGCTGCTCGCACCTTCAAGTATTTCCAACCCCATGGCGGCTTTTTCAGATACACTTTGTGCACCTTTTTTAAGCTTATCTTTATATGTTTTTAGTTTTTCTTTAACTTTTCTAGTTCCTTCATCACCTTTTTGGGCTTTATTTTTACCTTTGTCGTCAGCATCTTCTTTATCACCTGGTAATTTCTTAGAATCAGTTTCTCCATCTTTACTATGGTCGTTTGCTGTTTTATTTATATAATCGTCAATTTCGTCCTCAGTTTTGCCTTTATTGTCTTTTTTAGCTTTTCGAAAGTTAAACCAACCCTTTAGCTTTTGCCAAGATTTATCAAGAAAAGATGCAAAACGCCCGCTAAAACCACGGCGAAAAGCTTGCCGCACATCTGGGTTTTTAGTTAGAATATTTTTAATATCAGAAGAATTATTTTTAATATCAATACTTTGACCATTTTTGTTATATCTTAGCTCTGTTATTGTTTTTCTTCCAAAAAGGCTCTCTTTATCTGAGGTTTTAACTTCAAAGCCGGCTTTTTCAAGATTTTTGATATTTCGGTCTGTCACTTTTGACATTCGGCAAATTAAACCAGCTGGTTGACAGTTAACTCCTTTTACTTTGATTTTCATAACTTTAACAGAGCGATTATTCATACTTGTTGAGGCAGAATTGAGTTTTTCGGTAATAATTTCTTGAATATGAACTGGTGCAAGTGAAGCAATTCCTGTTGAAATTACAAAAATAAATGCACCACCACCACCAAGAAGGCCGCCAGTTGCCGCCATCGCTCCTTTATTTTTGAAGAATGATTTTGCACGGTTTTTCCAACCGCCTCCTGCTAAGTTTGCTGCGTTTCGAGATTTATGCGTTCCGCCACCACTCACATTATTTTGCCAGCCGCCAGATTGGATTGGTTTTTGATCTTTCGAAAGTGTTTCGGAATCGCTGATTCCAGAATTTGAAGCAGTAGAAGTTGAAGAATTTTCGGCACTCGCCAAAGCAGACGGATTATAACCGTCATTTCCTCGAATAACTTCAGCATTTCCCCATCTACTTTTTGCTCGTTCAAGCGCAGATTGATTCGAATCGCTCAAGTCGCTAAAATCAAGATTTTCATCTCTTTCGAAATCTCTAGCTGCTCCCATTTTATTCCTAAAAATCTATAATTTATAAATTAATTTTACCACATTTACGCTTGTGCTTCAAGCTTAAAATAATTCATTCGGGTCGGCATAACCGTTAGTCATCATATTATCACCCTGGCGGTTTTTTGAACTATTTGGGCTGGTTGAAATAAGCTGATGTTCGGTGTCGCTGGCGATGATTTGAATATGAACGTGATTTTGGCCTGCAAAGAATAATCCTTGCCCAACTGGGAAGTTCGAAAGGCGCTTTCGTTCTTCTTCGGTCAATTTAAAGACATCGCTCAAAACATCAACCGCGCTTGAAGATTGTTTTAAAAGCAGCTGCATTGAGCTGTTCGAAACAATCGCTCGGCCCATTTTTGAACCCATAAAGTCTTCGACGTCCTGCGAAATTGTAGTAAGGCCAAGATAATATTTTCGAGCGCGTTTTGCTAAGCTAAACAAGAAGTTTGCTGAATCGTCGTATTTCATTAACTGCCAAGCTTCATCTACGATAAGCATTCGTTTTTTCTGTTCAGAACGCACAATATTCCAGATGTGAGATAGCACAATATACATCGCAACTGGGCGAAGTTCATCTTCAAGATCGCGAATGTTAAACACCACCATCGAGTTATTAATATCAATATTTGATTGTTGCGAGAAAATTCCTGCGAAAGTTCCAGTTGTGTATTTTCGAAGGCGTTGTGCTAAGCTTGGGCCACTACCATCCATATGCACTAAGGTGTCGTAAAGGTTATGAATTGTTGGTGGTGTTGAATTATGTGTGAGCGGATCTGAGGTAATTCCAGCTCGAGCATAAGTGTCAATGATTGCTTGGTCGAGATCGGCTTCTTCATTTGGTGAAAGCCCGATTGATTGCCCTGCACTAGTTCCACCAAGCATTAAGCGAAATAGACCGTGAAGCGTTACGATATTTGCACGAAGCGCGTTATCTGCTTCTTCTGCATCAATAACATGCGGTAAATCGAAAGGATTAATTCGAACATCTGAGTTCAAACTGAGGCGAATATAACTTCCGCCAACAGCATCGCTCAATTTTTGATATTCATTTTCTGGGTCGATAATTAAGACTTCTGCACCCATCATCATCGTTCGAAGAGCTTCAAGTTTCACTGTGAAAGATTTACCGGCACCAGATTTTGCGAAAACTACCATGTTTGCATTTTCGAGCGTATAGCGGTCGAAGATTACGAGTCCATTATTGTGCATATTAACACCATAAAGAACACCATTTTCCTGAGTTAAATCGGCAGAAGTGAATGGAAATGAAGTTGAAATCGCGCCAGTGTTCATATTTCGCCGAATTTGTAATTGGTCGGAAAGTTGTGGCACGGTAGATTTTAAGCCTTGTTCTTGTTGGCTTGATGC
>CAUUHI010000078.1:0-2604 GCA_963544935.1 uncultured Saccharimonas sp. (SeqCode)
TAGTTGACCCCGTGAGGGGTGGGATGGGGGTCATTACTAGACCCCCTATGAATGCTATTACCCCATTATTTACGCTTTTTTCTCAATCGTTGACCGTATAAAAACGCTTGTTTAAATGTACTAATCTTTTCCAAACCGTGTTCGTGTAGATTAATGTTCCAAAATTTTCGTGGTTTGCTGAACTGTCCGTCAGTGGTCATGATGTATCCTGAAAATCGTGGCGCATGATTATCAATATTATCTGTTTCTCCAAATACCATGCGAGCCAATTCGTCCGTTATAGCGCCATTTGACAAACAGATACGAACACCTAAGTTATCTCTAATAGCTGTTGAAAGCAACTCTGAGCGCGGTTGTTGCATGCAGATACAGATATAGACACCACTAGAGCGAGAGCGCGAAACGATAGACAAGACCAAATCTTGAACCCTTTTTCTCATTTTAGTATCAGTTATACTTGATAACATCGCAGAATACTCTTCGATAACACACAACTTCATTTTCATCTCTTTACCGAAATTGACAAAAGTTGCTCCAGTAATATCATCACGTGCCGACAATTTCGCAATTTCTTTTTCACGTTTAATAACTAATTCCAACAATTCTTCAAAATATGCTAAAATCTCTTCACTGTCTGATAAAATAGTCCCAACTGGTAGAAAATCCCATGAGCTGAACTCAGATTTTACATCTAAGATTGTTAAATCAACATCTTCATTGAACATAAATACTTGTGCAAGCATTGATTTTAAAAACGTTGTTTTTGAGCTATTTGTATTTCCGACCAATAATAACTGAGGAGAACGCAAGAAAGAAAAGGTCAAGCCTTCTTCAACTGTTATTTCAAAATCATTAGCTGGTTTTAATTCTGTGATATGTTTAGGCTTCAGCTGTCTTGCTTTTGCTTCTACAATATCATCTAATAAATAGATGAATTCTGTATTATCTTCACTCAACCAATAATCTAACACAATTAAAGAACGATTTTTACCCACTAAACAAGCTGATAACATTTCCGCAAACTTTTCTAAATCTTCATTAGTCTGGTCAGCTAATTTTTTGATTTTAACCGATATGCGCCTGCTCGACTTCAAGAAGCCGGCATGCGCTTTACTAACATCGATGAATTTGCTACCAACTTTACGATTCGCCGTTGCTGAATCCAATAACGCCTTGTGTGTTTGTCGTTCTATCAATCTTAATTGATAGTATAGAGATACTGAACCAATTTTTGATAAATTGAAACCAAACCGAATCAATAACCCAAGATTAACCAAAAGCAAGACAGCTATTCCAATCACTACTAAATTCAAACCAAACTGCGCTTCACTTCTAAAAATACCAATCTCTGTTCCTTTAAATAGTAGCCATCGAATAATACCACCACCAAATAGTAACCCAACTCCAAAAATTTGGAGTAGAGTTACTAAACTTGGTAAGGTTGGCATTAAATGACCTGTATTTTTATTTAATTTATACCGAATCATAAATACCTACAAATTTCTTCCATTTCCTCTAACATTTTGCGACGCATAAGTTCAAAATACATATACGAACGAATGAAATCAGTGTATCGACCATCTGAGTAAATCAAACTCAAATTTACAAACGAGGAAACTCGTCCTTGAACTTCAGAACGCATGTATGCTGACAAAATCTTTCGTAGTTCAATGGGCAAGTCCAAAGCTGATAAATCATCTAATTCTTTAGAAATATCTTCCATGTCTATTTCCTCACTACTTTAAACTAACTTCTTTGACATCTTCAGCCCAAACTTCTATGACATCGAAACTTTTGTATTTATAACGCCCTCGCGGATTGACCAATTGATACAAATGTCTGAACTGAATCTTGTTCGCAATCTCCAAGCTTGGAACAACAAGACTAATCAATTTAACCGAACCATCATCGCGAGGCATCGAAAGGAACACTTCGTAGCCGATTGAACTATCCGAAAACACTGGGGCGTTTTTACCATTTTTATTTTTTTCGAATCCCACAATCGGAAAGAATGCTTTTGGCTCTGTAACACTAACTGCAACGCAAGTTGAGATGTTTGTGAGCTCAGGGGCAGTACGACGGTCATTTACAATTGAATCGCCTGATTGATTTGATTTGTTTCCGAACAAACCTGTTTGCAATAACTTTTCCATTAGTTTTACCTCTACTAGCTTAAAGCTAGTTATTTCTATTAATTTTTTTGTAAATATTTGAACGTTCGTTATTTACATTCTAAGTGTATCATGATTAAAAATTCCAGTCGTCAAATGCACCATAAGGGAAAAATAAAAAATTTGCATTAGGAAATTTTATTTGATAAGCTGAAAATAACGATAAGGAGGATATCATATTGAAAGAAAAGTATTATAATGTAAAAGAAGCTTTGGATTATATTAGAAGTTATCCGAGCGGAAGAATAGCAAAAGAATTTTATATGGATATAACTGAAAAACAAATTCGTGATATTTTGAAAAAAGATGTACTAGGCCAATATAAGCAACTTTCAGAGGGAGAACATATAATTGAATCATACATAAATTTTCAAGGCGATGAGGTAGTTGAAACTTTATATGTATTTCCAAAGTTTAGGAAAAATCCCAAAAT
>CAUUHI010000079.1:0-2569 GCA_963544935.1 uncultured Saccharimonas sp. (SeqCode)
CCATTGGAGGTACTTTTATGTTTAAATTATTTAAGACTAATAATATCGAAGTTCTATATGATTCTAAGAGTGACGAGCTCAAAAATAAAATCGTAGAACAAATCCTGAATTTGCAAATTCTCACGCGCGGGTCATATTCGCAAGAAGAATTTAATAGTAAGAAAGAGTGGTTTTTCATTCGAAAGAATGGCGAAGTGACCACAGCGGTTGGGCTTGAATTTTTTAAAGAAATTCAAGCTGATAAAAAAGTCGTAAATATTTACGCAATATCTGATTTTGTGAATGCTGCCACTACTGCACCTAAAGCTAACAGCAATGAATTAACTGAGTTATTTTCGAAAGTTGTTGAACACGCTAAAAATGATTCGCAAATTGGTTATTTAGTTTGCGCGATTCCACAAAAAATAAACGCTAGGCCACTTGCAAGGGCCGGCTTTAATGCTAAACTTTTCAAAAATAGCTATTTTCATTCTTCGGGTATTATAAATGAATTGTCGAACTATATTATTCTCAATTCAGAAGAAAAACTTTCTAAAAGTGAAATCCTTGCCAAAATTCGCTCAGAGGAGCAATCTCGCAAAACACTTTTTCAAAAAGGACAAATGCCAAAATCTTTAATTCGAGAACTTCGAATCATTCATGAAAATAGGAAATTTATTGAAAAACATAAAGACCCGCATGCATACTATGGTTTAATCGCCGGTCTTAATGTTAAAAAATAATTTTCATACCCCTCATTTTGAGGGTTTTTTCTTGTTTAAAAAACTGATATAATATAAACTATGAAACACATTCAAACAATCATTTTTCGAAACTTTATTTCCCCAATTTCAATTGCAATTTTTATTCTTGCGGGCGGACTTTTGCTTGTTGGCGAGGTTCGTGATGCATGGTTTATTTCTTTTGTAATTCTAGTAAATTCCTTTATTGGAACAATTCAGGAGGTTCGTGCATATTTAACCCTTCGAAAAATTGAATTAATGAGTGCGCCCAGAGCAATGGTTTTTCGTGATGGAAAGCTTGAAGAAATTTTATTCACCGAGCTTCAAAATGGCGACAAGATTTTTATAAAAACTGGCGACGAAATTCCCGCAGATGCAAAAATTACAAAGTCAAACTCTTTTGAAGTTAACGAATCAATTCTGACAGGAGAAAGCGATGCTATTTCTAAAAATGTTGGCGATAAAATTCTTTCGAGTTCAATCGTAGTTTCGGGTGAAGCTGAAGCTGAGGTTTTAGCTGTTGGTGAAAATACCGAAGCCGGTCAAATGGCGGCAAAACTCAAAAACTACAAACCAAAACTTACACCAATTCAACAAAAAATTTCGAAATTAATTTCAAGATTAAGCTGGTTTGCGCTCGCTCTAGCCATAGTAATTTGCCTGGTTTATTTCTTTATTTTTAAAGAAGACCCGACTACAATTTTAAAAACCATAACTTCTGCTGCAGTTGTTGTTGTTCCTGAAGGTCTGTTGCTTGCGAGCTCGCTATTCTTCGCTTACGGTTCATTAAAGTTGCTCCAAGCTAAAGTTCTGCCACAAAAAATTTCTGCAATAGAAGATATGGCTTTGCTCGAAGTTCTTGCAACAGATAAAACCGGAACATTAACCTCTCCTGAAATTGAGTTTAATTCTTGCGAAGTTATCAATAAAGACTTTTCGAAAGAAGAAATTGCTCAAATTCTAAATATTTTAAACTCGGAATCTGCTGAGAAAAATGCCACAGCTCAAGCTATTTTAAATGAATTTAAAGATAGTGAAAATCTTAAAATTACAGATTACATGGCTTTTTCAAGTTCGCGAAAGCTGTCTGGAATGACTTTTCTTAACAACGATAAAGAAGAATCTATCGTTTTCGGTGCTCCTGAATTTATTCTAAAAAATCTTTCAAAAGATAGTAAATCTGAAAGTATTTCGAAAAAAATTGATAATTTAGCATCTCAAGGATTGCGAGTTTTGCTTTTGGCTAAATTTAAAAAATCTGGTAAAATTTCAAAGCTTCTCAATAATGAAAAACTTGAACCAATCGCGATAATTACGCTAAAGAATGCATTACGCCCAAATGTTCAAGAAACCGTCAACTTTTTGCAAAACCGTGGCGTTTCAATTCGTGTAATTTCCGGAGATAATCCAAGAACTGTGAGTTTTATCGCCCTTGAAGCTGGAATTAAAAATGCTGAAAAATACATAACTGGCGCAGAACTTGCTAATCTTTCGAAAAAAGACTTCGAAAAGGCCGTTCTTAAAAATACAATTTTTGCACGAGTCCTGCCTGAACAAAAAGAAAAAATTATCGAAGTTTTTCAGAAAAATAAACTTTACACAGGAATGATTGGCGATGGTGTAAATGACGCCCTTGCGATAAAAAAATCAGATTTGGGTATTTCCATGTTTGATGGCGCTCCTGCAACTCGCCGTGTTGCGGATCTGGTTTTGATGGATAATTCATTCACTTCCTTACCTAGTGGCGTGAAGGTTGGAAATCGAATCATGCTTTCAATTGAAATGATTGCGATTCTCTTCTTCCACAAAATTATTCTTGGCGTAACTATTCTTTTTACAACAATGAT
>CAUUHI010000080.1:0-2511 GCA_963544935.1 uncultured Saccharimonas sp. (SeqCode)
AACCGCGCTATTAAAGCTTTGGATAAAGAAAGCGAATTTATAACTAAAATTTTAGATAGAAAAAATAAAATTCTTGATGAAAAAGATATTGAAAAATCCTATGAGCAAGCTGCGGCTATTAAGGATGAAGTTGAAAAATTTATTATCGAAATGGATCAACAATATGGCGAAGACTTTGCTCTAAGGCAGGATTTTTCTAGTATATTGACAGCTCTAGCTGATGAGTTGCTATCACAAATTGAAGCTAAAATACCAGCTCCGAAAGGTGATAAGGATAATGTACAAAAAGAAACTGATAAGAATACTATCGAAAAGCCTATTATTAGGAGCCCTGAGCTAGAAAAGCAATCTCTGCCGGCTTTACTATCAGCTCCATCAACTGGATTTTTAGCAGGAGATGCTAAATTAGCGATCATCTTTGTTTCTTGGGCAATACTTCTTGCAATATCTTCTTTATTCGTTATTAAACGAATTTAGTGCTTCAATAAGAAAACCGTCTTTATGGCGGCTTTCTTGATTTATATATTTTTTTATGATAAAATTAAACAGTAATATAAATTAATGAAACAATTTTTGGGAGAATTCCTTTCGAATGTAATTTCGAAAATAACCTCAAAAATGAAGACAAAGGAGTTAAAATGTCTGTAAAAGTTGATATCAAGCAATTGCTTGAAGCTGGCGTTCATTTTGGTCACAAAACTTCGCGCTGGCACCCAAAAATGGCACCATATATTCACAGCAAGCGTCAAGATAGCCATATTATCGACCTAACAAAAACTGTTGAAGGTCTTGAAAAAGCTCTTCCAGCTATTACTAAAGCTGTTGAATCTGGCCGAAAAGTTCTTTTTGTTGGAACTAAAAAACAAGTTAAAGAAGCTGTTCGTGAAGCTGCTGAAAGCGTAAAACAACCATATGTTGTTGAACGATGGGTTGGCGGAATGCTTACAAACTCAGCAACTGTAAACCAACAAATCAAGAAATTAAAAACTCTTGAAAAACGAATGGACAGCGGAGAACTTGCAAAACGCTATTCGAAACTTGAAGTTCAGCGATATGCTGAAGAAATCGAAGCTTTGAACACAAAATATGGTGGAATCAAAGATTTGATGGGCCGCCCAGGAATTTTGTTTGTAACTGATGCAATTGCTGACGCAAACGCAATTCGTGAGGCTAAAACTTTGAATATTCCAGTAGTCGCAATTGTTGATACAAATGTAAATCCAGATGGAATTGATTACGTAATTCCAGCAAATGATGATGCTATTAAAGGTGTTAAATTGCTTTTGGATTATGCAATTGAAGCTATTAAAGAAGCTAAAACTGATAAATAATTCTTAAATTCGAAAGGATAAAAATGGCTGTTTCTATTGAAGAAATTAAGAAACTTAAAGAATTGACAGGTCTTGGTTTAACCGACGCCAAAAAAGCCCTTGTTGAAGCTGAAGGTGATTTCGACAGAGCTCTTGAAGCTCTTCGCAAAAAAGGTCTAACAAAAGCTGAGAAAAAAGGTGACCGCGAAGCTCGTGAAGGTTTAGTTGAGGCTTACGTTCACGGTGGCCGAATTGGTGTAATTGTTGAAGTTAACTGTGAAACTGATTTCGTTGCACGAACTGAAGATTTCAAAAACTTCGCACACCAAATTGCTATGCAAATTGCTGCTATGGCGCCAGTTTATGCTACTGAGGCTGACATTCCAGCTGAAGAAATTGCTCGTGTTAAGGCTGAAGCTGAAGAGCGAGTTTCGAAAGAGGGAAAACCAGCTGAAATTGCTGCCAAAATTGTTGACGGTCAAGTGAAAAAATACTTTGCTGAAAAAGTTCTTCTTTCTCAGGACTACATTATGGATGACAGCAAATCTGTTGAGCAATTCTTGAAAGAAACTGTTGCAAAACTTGGTGAAAATATCGTTGTGCGACAATTCTCACGCATCGAACTCGGTGTTAACGAATAACAAATAATTTTTTACAATAAGACTCTATCACTAACGGTGGAGTTTTATTTTTGTGATTTTTTAAGCCTTGACTTTTTATGCATAACCAGTTATAATTTTAAGCATAAGTAATAAAAAAATAAAGGGAGAAAATGTTTAAGAATAAGATAGCAGGTTATGCTTTTATGGGTGCTGTCTGTGCTTTATTTTTAGCTCAACCTGCATTTGCTGATACGGCAAAGAGAATTGATGTTGATGCAACGGGTGAGATTAAAGAGCTTGCCTCGGGTGGTTCGGCCAATTGGACTAATATTAAGGTTGATATTAATACTAAAAACGGGCAGAATATTAATGCTGGTGATTATGTTGATTTTAGATTTGAAAATATCGTTGAATCTGGGCTAGCGGATAAGGAGATTCGCTATAAAGATATTATTATCGGAAAGATGAAACTTATCAAAACTGAAAATACTGTCGTTGAACTATTTAATAAAAGAGCTATTAGAGGAAACCCTAAAGCAAATGATATTATCCCAGAGAAAAGCTCAGCCAGAAACTCAGAATATAGGCTAATTTTTAAT